>NZ_JBGCCN010000006.1 GCF_041261225.1 Streptomyces sp. V4I8 | reverse complement strand
GTCGGCGTACACGTGAACGTGCATAGTCACGTACGGATGAACGTGCATAGTTCCTGATGTGTTGAGGGCCGGTGCCCTGCACTCTGCTGCCTGTTGTTCAAGGTTGCAGAGAGGGGTCGATGGTGGTCTTGGACCCGCAGCGCTGGCTGGAACTCCGGCGTTTTCGTGGCCTGGTCGAGTCCGGGGCCATGAGCCTGTCGGAGGTTGCCAAGGAAACCGGGCTGAACTGGCGGACGGTCAGCAAGTACTTGTCTGCCGACGGGTCGGCGTCGCCGCCGCGTCGGACGGTGAGCGGGCAGCCACGCAGGCGGGTGGTCGATGAGGTCGCCCCGCTGATCGACGCGATGCTTCGGGCCGAGGTCCTGATGAAGGCCGCGGTGATCCACGAGCGGCTGGCCAAGGAGTACGGGTTCACCGGCAACTACCAGCGGGTCAAGCTCTACGTTCAGGAAGCACGCCCGAGGATCGCCGAGGAACTGGGCATCACGCCGAGGGAACTGGCGGGGATGCACCGCCGGTTCGAGGTGATCCCGGGCGCCCAGGCGCAGGTGGACTGGGGTGATGAGGGCAAGACCCTCGCTCACCTGGGCATTCCCAAGGTCTACTCCTTCCACATGGTGCTGTCGTACTCGCGTGACCCGTTCTGCTGCTTCACCACCAGCCTGGATCTGCAGACGTTCTTCGACTGCCACCGGCGGGCGTTCGCGCACTTCGGCGGGGTGCCGATGACGATCGTCTACGACCGCACCAAGACCGTCGTCCGCCGCCACGTCGCCCCCGGCGAGGCGGTCCCGCTGCACCCGGAAGCGGTCGGCTTCGCCGGCCACTACGACTTCGACATCGACGTCCTGGCCGCCTACCGGCCGCAGGGCAAGGGCCGGGTCGAGCGGCAGGTCCTGATCGTGCGCGACCACGTCCTGTCCGGGCGGGCCTTCTCGTCCGTCGAGGAGATGGACGCGGCGTTCGCCGCGTGGGTGCCGCAGCGGCGGGCCCAGATCCACAAGACGCACCGGGAGGTCATCGGTGAGCGGGCGGCCCGGGACCACGCGGCCCTCAAGCCGCTGCCTCCGACGCCGTATCTGGTGGCCGAGCGGCATCTGCGGCCGGTCGGCAAGGACTGTCTGGTCGCCTTCGGCGGGAACCTCTACTCGGTGCCCGCCCGCAAGGTCCGCCCACGCCAGCTGGTGGAGATCAGGGCTACAAAGTCCCAGGTCATGCTGCACTCGACCGCCCCTGATGCCAGCGGGGAAACGCTGTTGGCCATGCACCCGCGGGCAGTCGGCCGCGGTGTCCGCATCGTGGAGGAGAAGCATTGGGACGGTCTGCCCACCGGCCAGGGCCGCCGGACCACCAGCGGCGACGTCCCGCCCCAGCCTCGTCACGAGCGTGTCCCCGGCGAGGAAGCCGGTCCGCTGCAGGCCCTGCTGCACCGGGCCGCGGCCACCCGGATCGAGGTCGGCCGTCGGCCGCTGTCGGTCTATGACGAGCTGACCGGCACCCGTCCCTTCACCACCCACCCGAGCACGAGGGAAACGTCTTGAGCGAGCTGGTCTCCACCCGCGTCCGCAGCACGGCCGGCAAGCTCGGCCTGCCCCACCTGGCCGAAGCCATCAACGAGTACATCCGGCGGGCCGACGAAGCGAAGATGGGCTACCTCGAGTTCCTCGACCTGGTCCTGTCCGAGGAACTCGCCGTCCGCGACGACCGGCGCTTCCGCCAGGGCCTGCGGCTGTCGAGGCTTCCACACCACAAGACGCTGGACGAGTACGACTTTTCGTTCCAGCCCGACCTCGACCCGCGCAAAATCAAGGACCTCGCCACCCTCTCCTTCGTGGAAGCCAAGGCGAACGCGGCCCTGCTCGGGCCGCCCGGAGTCGGCAAGACCCACATCGCCATCGCCCTGGCCGTCGCGGCCTGCCGGGCCGGCTACTCGATCTACTTCACCAGCCTCGACGACATGGTCCGCAACCTCAAAACCGCCGAAGCCGCCGGCCGGCTGACCAACAAACTCGGCACCTACCTGCGGCCGAGTGTCCTCGTGGTCGACGAAGTCGGCTACCAGCCCCTCGAACGCGCGGAAGCAAACCTGGTCTTCCAGGTGATCTCCAAGCGCTACGAGAAGGGCTCCATCATCTTGACCTCGAACAAGACTTTCAGCGAGTGGGGCCAAGTCTTCGGCGACGAGGTCCTCGCCACCGCGATCCTCGACCGGCTCCTCCACCACTGCGAAGTCGTCCCCATCAACGGCCCGAGCTACCGACTCAAGAACCGCCTCAAGGCCATCGAGCGGGAAACCGAAGTGGCCTGACACCTCTGCACGTTCAAACGTACGCAGCTATGCACTTCAGCTCGTACGCCGACAACTGTCGTCCCGGCGGGCATGGTCCGGCTCACGAAAGCTGCTCCCGCCGGCGGGCGGCCTTCGATGTCCAGTCCGATCTGGCGGGCCAGCGGCCCGTAGTCGGCGTCGGTGTCCTTGATGATCTGGTTGCGTCGGTCGGGTTCGGCGATGAGCTGGATCAGGTGGTGGCGGCCCTGCTCGCTGAACATCTCCTCGCCCCCGAGGCGGCTGGCGGCCGAGGCGGCCGCGCTCTGGGCGCCGGCGCGACTGTGGGGTATCTCGGGGGCGAGCAAGTCGGGGGTTGAGGTCGGCTCCTGAGCGCTCGACTCGTCCCGGCCTGCCAGGGCTAGGGCGGCTATCAGCAGGACGACCACGGTCACCGCGGGTATGAGCACGCGGGGTGATCGACTGGACTCGGAAACGGTCGTTCGGATCGGCCGCCACTGGATCTTCGTCGTCATGTCAGCTTCTCCCCGTGGCCGTGATCGTCACTGTTGCTCATGACCGTAGCTGGGGCTCCTGATTCTCAGGCACCGTGGTGCCGTGATCAGGGATGACGTGGGAGCCTGTACTTCCTTGAGCCGTTTGGGGGTTGATGTGTCCGCGCGTACTGCGGCCCGCCTGTTGATATCCGCCGTCGTCGGCCTCGTGGCGCTGTTCGTGCTGGGGTTGCCGGCGCACGCTGCCCCGACGCCTTCCCCGACGCCGACGAAGTCGGAAGACCCCTGCGGACTCGTGTATGGCCCTGCGCACCAGGAGTGCGAGGAACAAACCGGCGGCGGCGGAGGGAGCGGGGGCGGCAGCAGTACTCCGTCCCTGGGGGACCCGACGTCCACCCTGGACCCGCTGTCCTCCCTCGCGGACGGGATCGCGAAAACCGCGGCGTGGGTCGTCGACCAGCTGAGTAACGCCGTGGCGACCACCACCGAGGTCGACTTCACCAACAGCCAGTTCCTGAAGACCTACAGCCTCGTCTTCGCCGCCAGCGCGTTCCTGGTCGTCCTGCTCTGGCTATGGGCTGTCATAAAGCGGGCTATCCGCGGGGTTCCACTGACTACGGCCCTGGGTGAGGCGGTCGGCCTGCTGTGGGTGACTGTGCTCGCCTCCGCGTTCACGCCCCTGATCCTCTACACCATCGTCGCTGCGGTCGACGGTCTGACGCAGACCCTCGCCGGCGAGGGGTCCACGAAGTTCTTCTCCGCCTTCGCGGAGGCTCTGCGCAGCGATGACACCGCGCAGGATGGCGGGCCCTTCGCCCGCATCTGCCTCTCCCTGGTCTCCATCATCGCGGCCGGTGTCGTGTGGCTGGAGCTGGTCGTCCGCGCAGCTCTGCTCTACGTCGGTGCGGTGCTGGGCCTGGTCGTCTACAGCGGGATCGTGGACCGGAAACTGTGGGAGCGGGTCCGCAAGTGGGCCGGAATCATGGTCGCCCTCATCCTGGTCGAACCCATCATCGTGATCGTGCTGCGGCTCGCGTCCGCCATGTCCGAGGGCGGCAAACCCGCCGACAGCACGGCCGCGATCATCAGCGGGCTCGCCATCATCGTGATCGCCATCATGGCGTCCGCGCTGCTGTTCCGGTTCGTACCGGGAATGGGTGACGAGATCGTGGCCGCGCGGCGGGACACCTACGACCCAGCCAGCCGCCAAGCTGCAGCAGTCGTGACGCGGCCGGTCACCGGCATCACGGCAGGAATCAACACACACGCATCACGGGACGTGTCGGCCAGGCCAAGCACGCCCGCACAGAGTTCCTCGGTGGCTCACGCTCAGGGCGGGATCGCGGCCCACTCGACCCGCCCGTCCTCGTCCGGCGGGTCGCCGTCGGCCCCGACCAAGAACGGCCAGGGCAACCCGTAGGTCAGCCGGGCTGCGGGTTGTTGTACCCGATCAAGACCCCGATCACGATGATGGCCAGCAACACGTAGAACTTGGCCTTCAGACTCAAGGCGCCCCCTTCAGCGACACAGATACTCAGCATCACGTTACTGCCCGGGTCCCGACGTCAACCACGTTCGGAACCCGGGCAGTTGTCTTCAAGGGAGGTTGGCATCTGCCGGTCCCTTGAGGTCATGTCCTGGGGCTGGGTCCGGGGAGGGCGTTCAACTGACCATCGTGGGAACCCCTGTTCGAACTGGTGAAGGGCGGGCGTTTACGCCCGACAGAACATGTCGGCCGCACCGCAAGCGGCACGGCCTCCGGCGGATAAGGACGCCCGTACCGGGCGGCGCTTCCTTTTGGTTTAAGGACGGGCGCAAGCGCCCGGCTGTTCCCTCTCCACCCCCGCACCCTCCGCGATGCTCCGGGTGCCCAGAGCGGGTGGAGCTGGGGAGGCCCCCCCTAGTGAAACGACAGAGTTCTCCAGAGAGTTCTGCCGTCTCACTAGGAGGGGATCTCACGTGCTGTCGTGCGTACTCCGGTACGCCCGTCGAGGCATCGCAGTCAGATCGGGCTACGGGTATTTTCTCGCTTGCCCTGGGACCGGGACTTGCAGGCAGCGCGGGGAGGTCGCGGTACTCCCGGGGGCTCTGCGCCCCCGCCGGCTCGGGTCCACCTTGTTCGCCAGGGGATCACTCCCATGGCAAGGCCGGCTCGTCTGCCTGCTCGATTGACGATTGACTTCCGTAGCGCTCTCCCTCCGCTCAGGGGGTGGGGTGAGCTACCTCCACATCGGCCTTCTCTACCTCCCGGACGCCTAACCCGGGGTCGGTCTTGGTAACGCGGACCGGTCTCTACCGCGGGCTAGGTCCGGACTCCCAGCGCTCGCCACGCGCCGGGCCTCGGGCCGGTTTCCTGGGACCGGTCTCCCATGGGTGCTGTCACGTCCCACGCCACCACGGCGGGCCGCGTCCTGCTGCGACTTGGACACAGCAAGACGGCGGCCCCCGGGCAGGGAAGTCCTCAACGGCCTGAGGCCGGAGGAACCGGGTACGCGGTACCTGGACCTGGTGTGACATCCATCCCGTGGACACACCGGAATCGGGACGCACTGGGCCAGCACCGCAGCTTGTTGCTAGGATGCGACTGCCTTCCTGCGGAAGCGGAGAGGGCACAACGAAGCTCCGGCGCCGGACGCAGTCCGGCACCTGAAAACGGGCTTCACCTGTGTGAATAGGGACTACTCAGAGACGCGCCTGGCAGCTTGTGACTGGGTTGGTCCCGCCGGAACGATGCGGCGCCCTGATCTGAAGGTTCGGGTCAGGGCCTTTTGCATGTCCGGACGTTGTTGTCATCCAGCCTTGGGCAGCTCCTGGTTGGCATGCGCTGCCACTTTCGGGGCCTGCCTCGCCTTGCGGCGAGCTTCCCGCTTGTGCAGCTCGGTGAGGGCCTCCCGAAGCACTTCGGCGCCAGAGATGCCCATGTCGTTGACCAGCTCCTCGTACAACCCACGTACGTAGTCGCCGGGCTTGAGCATCACGGTGGCGCGCAGCGGCTTGTCCGCCGGGAAGACTCCCGTTCGGCCTGGTTGCTGACGTCCTCGTACTGCCATGGGTAAGATCTTATCCACAACGAGGCACGTGTGGACCACAGTTCATCGCGTGTCTTGCGAGTTTCCCGTGGCTTGGGAAGGGCTCTAGGGCGGTTCTGCAGCGTTGGGAGGGGTTAGAGCCCTTGGGGCGTCAGGGTCGTAGGGCCGAGGGAAGGCCCGCCAAGCGTCGCTGGACGTCTTGGCGGGCGCCGCTCTTTCCGGTGACACGGGTTCGCAGGGTCAACAGCTCGCTGCCCAACTCGCGTGCTTTAGCTGGGTCGGTGACGTGGCGCCAGGCGTAGTGGGCGCGGTCGACGGCAGCAAGGACTTCCGGGTGTGTGTCGCCCTGCCCGGCTGTAAGGCGGATGACGGCACCTCGTAGCCACAGTGCGCATGCCCGGTCGGGGGCGCCTTCCTCCAGCGCGATGACGGCACGTACCTCGATCCAGTGGGCTACTTCGACCGAGGTGGCGCCGTGCTCCCGGAGGGCCTTCTGCTCCCACGAGGCCGCGATGGCGGCGGCCTCGGCATGGCGGCCAGCCTGGCTCGCCTGGGTGATGGCACGGTGCGGGTCGGCCTCGGCTGCCGGGGCGGGCTCGGCGGGCTGCGGGAGCTCCTGCCTCGGCGCGGGGACGTCGACCATGTGCCTGTCGACTGCGGGCGGCGGCGTTTGGGTTCGCCGACGCGGAGCCGAGCCACAGCGTGGCGGTTTCCTCGAGTACGGCGGCGCGGGCGGCCTGGTGGTGGAGTTTGTCGTTGGACGGTCTCGACGTGGCGGTGCGCAGGACTTGGGCGAGCGCGTGGGTGTACGAGGGGTTGGGCCTGTGGCGGCGGTCGTGCAGCTGCACCGTGCCGTACAGGGCGTACGGCCCGTCCAGGGTCTGCTCGTGCTGGACGAGGGCCTGCCAGGCGTCGGGATCGGCGGCCAGGTCGACCATCACGGTGGTGGTGCCCGGTGCGCGGTGCTGCACTTCGGAGGCTATCCAGTGCCACGGGAGGGCCGTGTACCGGACGGTGCGGGCCGTGGTGCGGGCCAGGGCCAGGTGGAGGCGGTGTTGGCGGGGGTCGACCACGAGGTGCCCGGCTGCGTAGATGAGTAGGTGGCCCTCGACGGCGGCCGCCGTGCGGACGGCGGTCAGCACGGTGTTGGGGGCGTCCGGGTTGGCCAGCTGCACGACGCTCGCGTACGGGGTGCCCACGAGTCGCGCCGGCGGGACGGCGGACAGCTGCGGGAGCATCGCGGCGACGGTGAGCGGGTGGCGCACGGGTGGCTCGGCGGCGATCAGCAGGGCGTATCCGGGAAGTTGGTTCGGTGTCGTGCTGGTCGCCATGGTCAGCACCGTAACCGGCTGGTCCTGGTGGCGGTCGAGCCTTTCGCCGCGCGTCGGGCTGAGTGGGGTGGTTCCCTCGTTGGGCGGCAGGCTCTGCCCTACCACGGGCGTTGTCGGGGTGCCAGGCTCGCCGTAGGCGACCGCGGAGCGGCTTGGCCTGGCGGCCCGGCGGCGGCCGTGGTGCCCTCCGGGTGCCGTCCGACGAGGGGGCCGCACCGCGACCCACCACCATCTCCACCACCCACCAACCCGCACCCAAGATCACTGCCTCCCCCACCCTCCGCAGGGTGGCCGGGGTGTGGGGCAGAGCCCCGCTCTGTGACCTGGCCTGTTCCCGCCTTCCTTGATCACCTTTTGTGATGTTGTGCTGACCTGTTGTCAGTGCCCGCTGTCACCATGGGCGGTTCGCGGGGACTTTGCTACGAGGGGGAGGCATCGATGCCTTGGGTGCGGCCATACGTGCGCTCTGACGGGACACCGGTCGCGGACATTCGCGGTGGGCTCCGGGCGCGCGGCGGGAAATGACGATCTTAGCCGTGGTGGCGTTAGCCGTGGTGGGCATGGGCGGCGGGTCCTCGACTGGCAGCGGGACGACTCCGCGGCCGCAGTCGACGGTGCGCTACCCGATCAAGTTCAACAGCACGACCACGGTGAAGCAGCAGCCGCAGCCGACGGTCTCGTACCCGATCCCGTGGGAGCGCTCGGACGGGAACCGATGACGCGCCGGCGGCCGCCCGCGCGGCGACGACCGCGTCGGCGCAGCCGGAAGCAGGCGGAGAGGGAACTGATCGTGTTCCTGGTGGCGGCGGCCGCTGCCATCGGGCTGTTCGTGATGGTGGTCAGCTGGCTGCTGGCCCACTGGTGGGTGCTTGTCGCCGCGGTGGTGCTCGCCAGCCTTGGAGCGGTTGGCTGGGTGTATCAGCGGCAGCAGCAGGCGCGTTGGGAGGCGGTGCGGGCGCAGGGCCTGCGCTACGGGCTGCCTCAGCTGGACGCGCTGCATCACTCTCGGTTCGAGGATGCGGTGCGGGATCTGATGCGCCGGGACGGCTGCCGGGATGCGGTGCGGGTCGGCGGTGGCGGGGACCTCGGCGCGGATGTGAAGGCGACTGATCCCTACGGCCGTCGCTGGGTGATCCAGTGCAAGCACCGTCGCCATGGGGCCCGGGGCTCGGCGGTGGGTACGCCGGATCTGCAGGTGCTCAACGGCACGGCCCGGCAGGTGCACGGGGTGGATGTCGCGGTGATCGTGACGAACGGACGGGTGACGGCGCCGGCGGTCGGCTTCGCCAAGCAGCAGCGGCTGCATGTGGTGGACCGCGAGACGCTCGGCGTGTGGGCGGCGGGCTCGCGTCCGTTGTGGGAGCTTTTGCGGGCGGTGCCGCCCCCGCGCCGGTCAACGCCGCTGGGGTAAATGAGAGTTTTGCCCGCCCTGGAAATGGGCTGAGGCCCGTGGTTGAGCGGAACCCGGCAATTTTGCCGGGTTCCGCTCAACCACGGGGTTGGTCCTCGATGACTTCCGCGTCGATGACGTCGTCGGCTGGAACCGTGACCTTCGCCAGGATGCGTCCGACCTTGCGGATGCGGCCCTGCAGGTGCTCGGCGTCGACTGCCGTGCGTCGCAACGTGGCGCCGTCGGCCATCAATGCCTTGTTCAGCCGTTCCAGGGCCTGCTCTGCCGCGCCAGCGGCCTCTACGAGGGGGTCGGGCCCTGCCTTTGCCTGTGGGGGCGTCTGTGCGTTGTCGGGGGCTTTCGTGGGCGCGGGGATCGAGGGTTGCGGTGCATGGATCTCGCGCCAGCGGACCGCGACCACCTCGCGGCGGTATTCGGGGTCCGGCTCGGCGGCCGCCGATTCAAGGGCCTTTGTGACTCGGGCCGTGATCTGGTGCGCGGCCAGACGGACCTGCCCGGACTCGAATGCTGACCTCAGCAGCGCGTAGTCACTGGCGGCCTGTTTGTCGGAGGTGCTGGCGGCGTAGTCGAGCATCGCGCGTACGTGGGATGCCGGAGCGGGCTTGCCCAGGGCGTCCTGGACGGCCTTGGCCAGCCGCCATTCCTCCTGCAGACGGCGCGCGTCCCGCTCGGTCATGCCGTCGTGCTCGGCTGCGAGGTACTGAGGCCACGTGCGGGTTCCGTCGCCGCGGTAGAGGCGGCGACGGCGCACGATCTCCAGCGCGCGGCCAAGCATCCACTGGGCTGAGCGGGCGTTGTCGATGGCGCGGTGGCACTCGGCCAGCTCCTTCTGCTCCTCGGCGCTGAGCGGTCCGTTTGCCTCCTCGGCCGTCACGTCTCGCTCAGGCAGGGTGGCGCCCCAGTGCGTGAGGGTGAACGGCTGGTCGCGCAGCCGAAGCCCATTGGCTGACGGTGTGGTGGCCAGGTCGGTCCCCGGGCTGGCGGCCGACGCGGCCGGCGCGCTCGCTGCAGGGGTGCGAGTGGCGGTCGTGGCTGCGGCACCCGCACGCAGGTCTTTGCGCTTAGGCACGCTTGATCAGCCCCTTTGCCTCCATCTCCGTGACCAGCTCGCCGAAGGGGCCCCGTGAGGCGCGCTCCACGCTGAATGCCGTTGCCTGCTTGAGTTCATCGAGGTTCGGGATCATCACGGTGAACACGTTCCATCCGGCGTCACGCAGCATGCCGCGGATCTCCTGTGCTGAGCGGACGCCGGTCCGCACTCGGTTGAGAAGAACCCACACAGGCGGCGCCTTGCGGTCGGCGCGCGTGTACGCGCTGCGGGCGACGATCTCAGCGACGGGCGTGGAGGTGCGGGGCTCGGTGACCCGCTGCCAGTCGGCCATGGACGGTTCCATGTGCACGATGGCCAGGTCGGCGATCTTCAGCACGCTGTCTGCGATGTGGGGGTGGTTCTCGGTGTGGCCGACGTCCACGATGTCGATGCCGTCTTTGAGCGGGGTCACGTCGGTTGCGAAGGTGGCGGTGGCGTTCCTGTCGACGGGGAAGGGGAAGCCGCCGGCGGCGTCCGACCACTGGCTGAGGTGCTGGGATTCGTCGGCGTCCCAAGCCCTGACCACGTAGTCGGCCTCGTGAAGGGCATGGGCCATCATGCCCGTGTCCGTGGTCTTGCCCATGCTGCGTGGGCTGATGTTGGCGATGAGCACGGTACGGCTTCTCTCTCCCTGGGTGCTGGCGCTGGCCCGCATGATGCTGCCATGCCGGGCAACGCAGAAGGGCCCCCGCGGCGCGGGGGCCCTTGATTTTGCTGCGATCAGTTCAGCTCGGCGCGAGCCGCCTTCAGCAGGGCCTGTACGTCCAGTTCCTGGCCCGGCTCGATCGCCCGTTCCTGCCGGGCGTTGGCGGCCGCCACGATCGCGTCTACCTTCGCCCTCTCCTGCTGGTACTCCCACTGAGCGGTCGCCACAGCGCCGGAAACCTCGATTGCCTTCACCCGGGCCTCGTTGACACCCTTGGTCTCTTCCATGGCCAGCTCGTGGGCCTGGGCGCGGGACTCGCGCCGGTCCGTTCGCCACAGCGGGGCGCACACCGCGTACACCGCGGCGGTCGCTCCGGCCCAGAGCAGGGCGGCCAGCTGCCAGTCCGGCGTCCAGGCGGTCACCCCGGACACGGCCAGTACGGCGGCCGCCGAGAACGACACTCGCACGGTCTCGTTGTCACCGTGCTGTTTGGCTGCGGCGATGCATCCGGCGCACCCGGCGAGCGCGGCCAGCGTGCCCGTGATCCACAGCGGGCGGGTGGAGCCGTCCGGGATCTGCCCGTTCCAGCTCCAGGCCAGCGCGGACATGGCGGTGGTCGCCAGGCCCGGCGCCACGCGCCCGAAGTGTTCCCACAGCCAGCGGCCGGCGGACTGCCGGGGCGGGAGCTGCAGTGCCGGGCGGAACGTGGGCGGGACCTGCTTCCGGTGGGCCTGCTCGATCAGGTAGAGCGCCGGATCGAACGGCGCGGGGCTCTGCTGCTCGGTCACAGCGTCATCTCCTGTCCGTCTCGGGTGAGTTCCTGCTGGTGCTGCTGGTCGCTGCCGCGGTACCGGGCGTCCCGCTGCTGGCGCTCGTCCTCCTCGCGCTGCCGCGCGGCCTTCTCCCGCCCTCGGCGCTCCGGGGGCCCGTTCTCGCCCCACACCGCGACCTCGCCCGGGTCGGCGGTGCCCTCCGGGGAGGGTCCGATCTCGGCAACCTCCTGGTCGCGGTAGATGACGGTCCCCGACGGGGTGATCTGGAACCCGTGCTCACCCTTGGAAGGGTCATCCCGGACGATCCGCTGCCCGTCGATGGACACGCCCTGGTGGTCCAACGTCACCTCGTGGCCGTACCGCTCGATCGTCAAGCGGGCCTGCCCTTTGCGGGCCTGCTCTCGGTCCCACTGCCAGGGGTTGAACTCGTCCGTCCTGCTCACGCCTGCACCTCCTGGTCAGCGCGGGCAGCCAGGACCCGGGCGTGGCACGGCTGGCCCTCGGCACACCAGCAACCGAGCCGCTTCCCGCGCAGCTTCGACAGCTCGCGGGCCACCAGCTCCGGGTTCTCGTCCAGCCAGGCGCCGTACCGCTCGACCGCCTCGGCGGCCGTGCCCTGCTCACCGACTCGGTACGGGTTGGCTAGTGGGTGGGCCTGCAGGTTCCATCCGCCTTGGGTCATTCGGCGGCCCACGTACACCACGTCCGTGAACTCCGGGTCGTCACGGTGGCCGTGCATGTCCACCACGGTGGTGGCGGGCTCCGGCTCGACCTCGACGGCGAACATGGGCAGCTGCACGCCCCCCTTCATCTGGAGGCCTTGGCGGCTGGTCACCACGCCACCTCCAGGGGCTCGCCGGTGACCGCCTCGACCAGCGCGGACACGATGACCTCGGCCACGGGCGGGGTGGGCCACACCCTGTTCTCCACGCGTTTGTCCGCGTAGGCGATGGCAGCCGCCCAGGGCTGGAGGATCGTCAGGGCGCGCATCAGACGATCACCTCCCACAGGGACTTCCCCATGCCGAACAGGACAAGGGCGATGACCACGGCGACGGTCAGCATGGCTCGGCTGGCCTTCCAGACCTTCCGGAATCCCACGGACAGGGCAAGGGCTCCGAGCACCGTGACGGTGCCGTACGCCGTCAGACCGGACAGGGCGGCGGCGATGCCGTTGCGCCCGATCTCCACCGAGGTGGCCATGACCAGCACGGAGAAGATGAGGGCGGCCAGGGCGATGAGGCGTTCGCGGGCGATGCTCACCGGGCCACCTCCGGGCTGGCCTCGACAGCGACCTGGTGGCGGCGGGGCCCACGGCGGCCGCCGCTGCCCTTGGCCCGGTACATGGCCTCGTCGGCCTGTGACAGGGCCTCGGACAGGGTGAGTCCGTCCGTGGGCACGGCGCCGATGGAGGCGCCGACTTCCAGCTGCTGGCCCTGCCAGTCCGCAGGGGCGGTCAGCAACTCGTGCAGCTGCTCGATACCGGCATGGAAGTCGTCGGCGTGCATCACCAGGGCGAATTCGTCGCCTCCGAGACGGCCGGCGGTGCCGTCGGAGGCGCCCGCCCACAGGTGGAGTCGGTGCCCGGTGGCCTTCAGCACGGCGTCACCGGCCGGGTGGCCGAACGTGTCGTTGACGGTCTTGAAGCCGTCCAGGTCGATGACGGCAACGGCGGCGTTACCCCGCAGGGTGCGGCGCAGGGCAGCCTTCTCCCACCCGTCCCGGGTGAGAAGTTGGGTCAGCGGGCAGCGCCGGGCGGCGGCCAGACGGCGGCGGAAGAGCAGGCCGTGGGTCGTCCAGCCCGCCACTAACGGGGCTGCGGCCGCGAAGGGTTCGATCAAAGACATGGGTGTGCCTCTCCAGCAAAGGCGAGCAGGGGGAGGGTGGGTCAGTCGCCAATTGGCGACTGACCCACCGGGGGCCCTATCGGGCGGGGTGCGGCCTCGCGGGCTGCGGCTGCGGCTGGCGTCCGTCGCGCTCGTGCGGCGCCGGACGGGTCGGCAGGGGCGGGCGGGTGTCGCTCATCGAGCGCCCCCGATCCCGCTCACGGCCTGACCGTGGCGGCGCAGTTCGGCCTCTGCCTGCTGGCGCTGCTGTTCCGCGCGCTGGGCTGCTGCTGCGGCCTCGTCGGCCGCCTTCTCCTGCTCACTCATGCGCTGGCCCCCATAAGCAGCCGGCGGGGCTTCGGGGAGCCGGTGGGGATACGCGCCGGGAGGTCGTCGCCCTCGCCCGTGCTGACGCACTGGCAGGTGACGGAGACCAGAAGGTTGCCGCGACGGACCGTGACCTGCTGGAAGTCACTGCAGTCCCCGCACGCGGGCTTCGGCTGCTCGAACGCCGGTCCCCACTTACCCACGGCGACGAGGCGGCCGCCGTTGACGGTGGGAAGGCTGACGGTCGCCAAGGGGGTGCTGGCGGCGGAGATGGAGATGACAGACTTACTCACAGAGATCCCTCGTCTCTCGAATCAGGGGTTTCTCGGGCCCGGGGAGCGCTGGAACGCTCGTCCGGGTGGAGAGGGTCGGGGCTGGAACCCCGGCCCTCTCGCACTTCCATTAACCTCCCCTCCACCTAACTTGTCAACAACATACATTGCTGACTTTCTAGGTTGTTTGATGTACGGTCGTGATCGAGCAAACGAGAGAAGGGAGTTCTAGGGTGCTCCAGACGTTGGAACGACCCATGAGGAGTGGCCCAGTGCCCCAACAGCGGGACCAGAAGGCCGGCGGCGAGGCTGCGGACGGCGAACGCGTGCTCATCTCGGGACGCGTGCGGGCCTCCGTCCGCAAGCGGCTGCGGCTGTACGCCGCGGCGCACGACGAGAACCTGCAAGACCTCCTCGACGCTGCGATCGACGAGTACCTGTCGAAGCGCGGCGGCTGAGGCCCCGGAATGAGGCGAGCCCCGGCAGTGAGGAAGCACCGCCGAGGCTCAGACGCTGGAAGATCGGAGACTCACATGCGTCACCACCAGGGTAGGGCCGCTGATCCCCCCGAAGCTGCAACTGCTCAGGAAGAGAACAAGGCAGTGCCCAAGCTGACCCGGGTTCACAAGGTGCTGATCGGCGTCGTTACCACGGGAGCTGTGATCATCGCCGGTATCGGCTTCGCCGGTTCGTACGCGTCGGTGCGCGAACTCGCGGAGAAGAAGGGGTTCGGGGACTTCTCGTACGCGTTCCCGATCGGCATCGACGCGGGGATTGTCGTGCTGCTGGCCCTGGACCTGCTGCTGACCTGGATCCGGATTCCGTTCCCGCTGCTCCGCCAGACGGCGTGGATACTGACGGCCGCCACGATCGCCTTCAACGGCGCGGCTGCCTGGCCTGACCCTCTCGGCGTCGGCATGCACGCGGTGATTCCGATCCTGTTTGTCGTCGCGGTGGAGGCGGCCCGGCATGCTGTCGGCCGGATCGCGGACATCACCGCCGACAAGCACATGGAGGGAGTCCGCCTCACGCGCTGGCTGCTCTCGCCTGGCCCAACGTTCCTTCTGTGGCGTCGCATGAAGCTGTGGGAGCTGCGCTCGTATGACGAGGTGATCAAGCGGGAACAGGAACGGCTCGTGTATCAGGCGCGTCTGCGTCAGAGGTTCGGACGTGCCTGGCGCCGCAAGGCTCCGGTGGAGGCGCTGATGCCGCTGCGTCTGGCCCGATACGGAGTACCGCTCGAAGAGACGGCGTCTGCGGGGCTGGCGGCCGCTAACATCACGCTGCCCACGGCCGAACTGGAACGCCTCGACGGCGACGACGTCCGCGAGGAACTGCCCGCGGACCTGTCCGCACGGGAGCTGGAGCCGGTGCTGGTCGACGTCGACCAGACCGAGCATGGCGGCCAGGACGAGGACGTGGCCACCACCACGGTGGACGAGGCGGCCGGCCACCCTGAGCCGGAGCTGCAGCCCGTTCCTGAACCGTACGAGGCGTACGGGCCTGAGCTGGAAGTGGACTACCGCGGCGGATACGACCCGTACGGCGCGGGCCCCCCGGCGGGTGCTCCGGTGCCGGTGGCGGCCCGGGGCGAGGGGCGGCCGCGCGTGGTTCAGGCCCGGATCGACGATCCGGAGTGGGGCGTGGACCCGCTCACGGACGAGGCACTGGGCCAGTCGCCATTTGGCGACGGCCAAGGCGGTCCCTTCGTGCCGGGCCAGGCCACGGAGCTGGTGCTCCCGACGGACGAGGACGAGGTGGAGACCGTCCCGGAGCCGGAGGGGCTGACAGGCCTTGAGCTGCTGGAGCACCGCTACCTGCAGCTGTCGCCCGAGGAGCGGAAGTTGTCGGCGGTCAAGCTCGGCGAACTCCTGCACGAGGGCACTGGATTCACGCCGGGGACCGCCCGGAAGTACTTGGGCGAGATCATCCGCAAGCACCGCTGAGAAAGCCTGGGCTGAGTGTCAGTCCTGGAACGTACGGTGATCGTGAGGTCACCGGACCAATTAGGCGCCCCCGGGAAGGCGCTGGTACCGCCGGACCCCGGGGACTTCGCGACAAGAGAGGAAACCTCGTGTCACGCAAGGAAGAGACTAAGGCCCCCCACGTCACAGAGCTTCCCGGCAGTCTGGAACCGCGCTGGGCGCACCGCCTCCTCGCGGCTCACAAGCCCGCCGGCCTCATCGCGGGCAAGCCCCGAGGGGCTACGGGCACTTCGTACGCGGCGGCGGGTCTGCCCGTCGTGGCGGTGTCGGCGGCGGCTGCCGAGAGCGGCGGTCCGTCGCTCCTCGACCTCGTCAACTCGGTGGCCTTGAACTGGCCGCTGGGTGGTCTGCCGGGTTTCATCGGCACTGCAGCAGTCGCCTCGGGCCTGGGACTCGTTGCCCTGAAGCGCAAGGTTGACTTGAGCGCGTCCGGGTTGGTGAACCCTTCGGAGCGAGTCGGGTTCGCCACCCCCAGGGAACTGAGGAAATGGCTGTCCGAGCCCGGATTGAGGAACCGGGCTCAGGTTCTGCGTCCGTCTCTGGCTGGGCTCAAGAGCCGCTCGATCAGGGCCCACGACCTCGGTCTGCACCTGGGGACAGATCTCCTCTACAAGCGGGGCCTGTTCATCGCGTGCGAGGACCTGGTGCTGATGTACGCCCCGCCGCGCTCGGGCAAGAGTGCCCAGCTGGGCAACGCGGTGATCGACGCGGTCGGCAGCTGCATCGTCACCTCAACCCGTGGCGACCTGTACGGACACACCCACGAACTGAGGCGCGAGCACAACCGCCCCATCTGGGTCTTCAACGCTGGGGTCAGCGGTGTGCCCAACACACTACGCTGGAACCTCGTAGAGGGCTGCGAGGAAGCCTCGGCGGCGATCCGGCGCGCGGGCTACATCCTGTCGGCCTCGGCCTCCGGGGAGGACATGGAGAACGCGTCCTTCTGGGAGGGCCACAGCTTCACCGTGTTGTCCTCCTACTTGATGGCGGCCGCTCTCAAGGGCGGTGACCTCATGACGGTGCGGAGCTGGGTGACCAACCCGACCGACCGGGAGCCGCTGGAGATCCTGCAGGCGCACCACGACCGTGTGCCGGCGGGCTGGGCGCAGCTGCTCGACCAGATGTTGAGGGCGCCGGAGAAGACCCGGGACAGCGTGTACCTGACCCTCGTCAGGTCTTTCCAATTCCTCTCGCACCCCGAGGTTGTCGAGATCGTCAGCCCCCGCCCCGGTGAGCAGAAGTTCGATGTGCAGGACTTCCTGCGCTCGCGGGGGACCCTGTACGTGATGGGCCGGGACATGCGGTACGGCTCGGTCAGCCCGCTGTTCTCGGCCCTGGTGGGCGAGATCTACGATGCGGCCTACCTCCTGGCGGACAACTCTCCGGGCGGGCGCCTGGACCCGTACCTGCGGATGGTCCTGGACGAGGCGGCCGTGATCTGCCCGCTCCCACTGCACCTGTGGTCGGCGGACGCGGGCGGCCGAAACATTCAGATGCTGATCTCCGTACAGTCCCCGTCCCAGCTGCGCGAGAGGTGGGGCCGGAACGGAGCGCAAACCATCATGAACAACGCGACCAGGGTGGTCCTGGGCGGTCTGTCACTGCCCGAAGACCTGGACGAACTGTCACAGCTGTGCGGGGAGCGAGACGAGGAGATCGCCTCCTCATCAACCTCGGACGAGGACAAGACGTCCAGGAGTGTCAGCGTGCGGCGGGTCCGGGTGATGCCACCGGAAGCTATCCGGCAGATGCGGGAGGGTACGGGCCTCATCTTCTACCGGCATCTTCCGCCGATCCGATACCGCTTCGTCCCGGTGTGGGAGCGGCCGGACGTCAAGGCCCTGGCCAAACAGGCAAAGGCCCGGGAGAAGGAAGAGATCAAGCTGAAGAAGAAGGGCGTGCAGGTCACCGGCCCGGTCCTGCCTCCCCAGATGCCCGCCACAACACCTGTGTTCCCGAGCCAGCCCGCAGAGACAGACGCCCCGCCGGCGTCCCCGGTCGTCCCCGGACAGTCGGACTCCCCGGCAGCTGAGGGCGAGCGGTGGAGGTACACCGGATGAGCGAGCGGAGCCGTGGGCCTGTCGATCCGCCTCGCGACGTGGTGGCCGTGTGGCAGCGAACCCGGGATCTGAACGAACGGCTGGACGGCGTCAACGAGCGGCTGGAATCCCTGGAGGGCTTCAACCTCCCGGACGCCGTGGCTGACCTGGCCCTGACCGTGAAGAAGCTGACGGAGAAGCCGGACGCTCCGAAGGTCGCGGTCTGGAACTGGCTGGCCATGAACCCCCAGCAACAGGCACACGCCTGGGAGATCCTGCTGGACTGGACGATGGGCACCTTCCGAGTGCGGTACCCGCGCTCGTTCCAGGAAATGCTGGGTTACGACCAGTGGGCGGTGTCGTGCTGGCACCTGCACCCGGACATGGTGGAGTCCCTGACGAGCCTCATGGGCTCCTGGCACTGGGCGTTCAGCGATCCGGAGTCGACCCCGCTGCGGACCGCTGAGTGGCTGGGCCGGTGGCTGCCGGATGCCGTACGCCAGGGGAAGTTCATCCTGGCGAACTGCAACCTCCACCCGGAGCCGAACGACCCGTACGCGGGGCACAAGAACCCGCTGGAGAACAAGCGGACCGACCCTCCCCAGGATCTTCTCCAGCACATGCACCTGCTGAAGACGGGCGAACTGCCCAGCTGAACACGACAACGACAGAGGCCCGGACCATCGGTCCGGGCCTCTTCGCGTGCGTACGTCAGGCGGCCGCCGGCACGGGCCGTTCCTGGTCGGGCCAGAACGCCCACCCGACGGTGTAGTCGACGCCTGCGGCGTAGTCGCGGTCAAGGTCGGGCCAGTCGTTGCCCTCGATGCAGTCGCGGGCGTGCACGCTCTCCTTGCCCACCTCCCGCTTCGTGTACGGGTACTCGTAGGTCTCTCCGCTGATCGGAGCGTTCTGCAGCTCTCCCAACAGCCAGGCGGCGACGGCCCACACTCCCTGGGCGGCGGCCGCCGGGCGCCGTACGCGGTACTCGTCGTCCTCGTCCAGCTGCACGCGCGCGTGTTCGCCGACGTGGAACTGCCGTGCGGCGTCGTCCCGGAGCGCTGCCAGCTCTGCCCGGGTCCGGCGGACGCCTCCTGGAAGCCCGGGTGTGCTGGGGGCCGGAGCTGGAATTAGGGTCGGCCCGTATTCGTGGCCAGGCCAGGACGGAGTCACCCCGGGAAGAATCGTCGGGTTCTCCGGGACGGGGAGGGCGTCCGCGATGGACGGGTGCAGCTGCCGGGGGCGCCACTGCGACTCGCTGTTGCTGGCCATGATTACGACGGTAGCCGCGGGTACTGACACGGTGCCAGAGGATCGCCCATCCTCGGCGGCCGCCAAGGTTCCGGGCTGAGCGGGGTGGTTCCCTCGTTGGGCGGCAGGCTCTGCCCAGCGCGCCGTTCGACGGGTGTCCAGGATTTACCGCTTGCGGCGCCGTAGGCGTCCTGGACTCCCGGCGGGCGGCGTGCTGCCCTCGGGTGCCGTCTGACGAGGGGGCCGCACCGCGACCCACCACCATCTCCACCGCCCACACACCCGCACCCAAGATCAGTGCCTCCCCCCCCTCCCCTCCAGCGGGGGTCTCACGTCAGGAACCGCCATGGGCACCCAGGAGACGAATGCGCTTTCGGGGCAGCGCCAGAATCACCCGATGCCGGGGAAACTGCCGGTCCCGGGCCGGCACGCGCGCAGTTACGTTCTTCGCGGTGTCACCGTGGTCGAGTTCCACGGAATCATCGACCTGAGCAACATCCCTGAGATTCAGGCGCATACCGATGCCGCGACCACCCGGTCGGGCGTCCGCGTGATCGTGGACCTGCGGCCGGTGGAGTTCCTCGACTGCTCCACCCTCGGCCTGCTCTGCCGGACCCGACGTCGGGCCCTCGAACGCGGCGGCCAGCTGACCCTGGTCTGTGTCCGGCCCTGGCACCTGCGGATCCTCAAAGCCGCCGGACTCCACACGCTCTTTGCGCTCCTTGCCACCGTGGAAGATGCCCTGGAGGGCGGACAGTGACCCGCCAACAGTTCCCGGCGCATACAGAAGTTCAGTCCGGTATCGGCTGAATCGCATGCTGCCCGCACCGCCCCGGCCCGCATACGCTTGCCAGCAGCACCGTCGCCCGTTTCGCCGACTCCGGCCGACGACGGGCTACCGGTCCTTTGCCTTCGGCCCCCAGCCCCCGGGTCGCAGTGACTATCCGACCACTGTGAGCGGCTGGAGCCGCATCGCCGACAACGCAGCTCCAGCCCTTCGTCCTCCCCAGCCCGGTTCGAGCCCGGGATGAACTCCCGCACACCCCGGGAAGGGTGGGAAGGACGGTCAGTGCGAGGCGGCGATGTGAGGGGAGCCAGCGCCGTTCTCGCACCGCGCGGCCGCCGCCGGTGCTCGCCCGCATCCGGCGGCGGCCGTTCACGACTTCATCATCAGCAGCCCCGGCATCCACTTCGACTGCCAGCAGTGATCCCCAACTACAGGCTGCTTGCGTCCTTCACGGCTCCCGGCCCGGGTCGGATTCCCGCAACGCTGTCCGCATCGCGCCGAGCGCGGTGAGATCGGCACCCGCCACGAACTGCTCAAGCAAGACACCAGCCCGCCAGTGCTTCCTACTGCGGACTGCCTCCACGATCTCCTCAACCGCCCGACACCGGGCCTCGCCGAACGGCGTGTACCTTGCGGCATCGGCTGCCATCAGACTGCCTCCTCGCACTGCCCAGTGTCCTCCTGTTCGCCCCGCCGGCGTGCCGCTTGACGACACTGGCGAAAACAGGCGCCAGCCAAGTCGAGTCATTTCGTCACCTACGAAGCCATTCATGCGGATAACGAAGACCCGCTCGCCAGCACACCAACCAGACAAGCTGTCATGTCGGCATCAAACACAGGCGCTCAGAGGACGTCCCGCTTGAATGAGGGTTAGTTCATGGATTGTGCCAGGTTATGGTGCTTTCGCCGGTTGCTCGTTTCGCCAGGTTCGAGATCATTGCGAGGCGGATCATGCTCTCGGAGTGCGCTGTTTTGGTCTCGTAGTCGCGGGCCAGTCGGCGGTGCATCATGATCCACCCGAAACTTCGCTCCACCGCCCAGCATCGCGGTAGCACCGAGAAACCTTTGGTCTGTGTGTTCCTGGGCACGACATCGACGTCGATGCCGAGATTGGCGCCGTGCTCGATGGCCTGGGTCTTGTAGCCGGTGTCGACCCATGCCTTGGTGATGGTGGGGTGGGTGGCGGCAAGTTGGGTGAGCAGCTGCTTGCCGGCCTCGTTGTCGGATACCCCGGCCGCGGTCACCGCGACCAGCAGTAGCAGACCGAGGGTGTCCACGACGATGCTGCGCTTGCGACCTACGATCTTCTTGCCGGCGTCGGTGCCCTGTGTGCTGGTGGGCACGCTCGGGGCGGTTTTGACGCTCTGCGCGTCGATGACGCACGCGGTCGGCTCGGCCTTGCGCCCCTCCTGTTCGCGGACCAGACGGTGCAAGCGGACGCCGAGTTTCTCGATCGTGCCGTCGGTAGTCCAGGCGCTGAAGTGCGAGAAGACGGTGGTGTGGGGCGGGAAGTCGTGCGGAGGTAGCGCCAGGGGATGCCGGTGCGGTTGACGTAGAGGATCGCGTTCATGACTTCGCGCAGGTCGGCGAGCCTGCCGCCGAGGTTGAGCGAGGTCTTCTGCCGCTCGGCTCGCCACGCGGTGAGCGTCGGTTCCATCAGGGCCCAGCGGGCGTCGGACAGGTCGCTCGGATAGGGCTTGCGAGGCGGCTGAGTCGTCATGACAGCACTGATACGACTGGGAGTTGGAGCCCGTATATCGCTCGTCCGAGTGACTGAGGGAGGCGAACCGCCCATATTTGAACCGGACAGGAGCTGTTGGTGCAGAACGTGACAACACGCCCGACCTGTAGCGGGCGCCGTCCCTGCGCATTCGGTACGAGGAGTGGCAATTAGACTGATCTCGGACAGCCGACAAAACAACCAAACCCGCACGTCAGCAGCACGAACGTCCTCTCAGTGGGCGTTTAGGGATGGATTGAGACGCTAAGTCGCTCCTGCGGCCAACACCCTTCGGGGTGATTCGCGCCTTACATGCGCCTTCACGGCATCCCGGGTGCCGATCCGGTCGCCCGTTTGATCCGCTCCTCAGCGCCGAATTCCGTCTGGTCTAACAACGGGTTGGAAGCTTCCTGTCTGTCGGTAACTTCCAGGCGTTTCAGGCCGCACGCGTTGGCGATAAATGTGGCAAAACATGTTGAAACGGTCGGCGTGAATCACCATCAAACGCCCACTCAGTGGGCGTTTAGGGATGGATTGAGACGCTAAGTCGCTCCTGCGGCCAACACCCTTCGGGGTGATTCGCGCCTTACATGCGCCTTCACGGCATCCCGGGTGCCGATCCGGTCGCCCGTTTGATCCGCTCCTCAGCGCCGAATTCCGTCTGGTCTAACAACGGGTTGGAAGCTTCCTGTCTGTCGGTAACTTCCAGGCGTTTCAGGCCGCACGCGTTGGCGATAAATGTGGCAAAACATGTTGAAACGGTCGGCGTGAATCACCATCAAACGCCCACTCAGTGGGCGTTCATCACGCTCATGTCCCGCCGCTTGTCCCGACCCCGCCGCCAGACCGAGGCGCCGACAGTCCCCCTCGCAGCCGCCTGAAGACCAGGGCGCTGCCGCTGCCGTTCGGAACGGCGACCATCGACGCCCAGCCGAACGGCAAGCGGGATCACCGCCATCCTTCACGCGCCCGTGACCTGCGAAAAGAGGATGTGAAACAGCTTCTCACCCGCGCCCGACCACCAGTCGCCAATTGGCGACCAGACCCGGGATCGCAGCACAGAGAAGGGGCGGACCGCCAGCAGGCGGTCCGCCCCTTCTCTGTGCCCGGTGGGCTACATCTCGACCTCGGTCCCGCTGACTTCGACCGTGGGGGCCTCGATCTGCGGCTCCGGCCGCTGCACCACGGGCTCGTCCCGGCGGGTGCGCTCGGCTTCCTCCATCTGTTGTGTCTGCTCGCGGTCGGCCAGGATCTCCGTCGCCCTGGCGGCGGTCCGGACGGCCTGCTGCAGGTCCTCGCCTGTGAGGGTCCGCCCGTCTGCGTGTGCGCGCTCGTGGGCTTCGCGCAGCCGGTCGCGCTCGCTGGTCTCCGGCTGTTCCAGCTCCGGTTCCAGCGTCGGCTGTTCCTGCTCCTGCACGTCCTCTTGCAGTTCCAGCGTCTCCGGCGCGAGCTCGGGCTCGGGCGCCCGGAGTTCCAGCTGTCGCTGTGCCTCCTGCGCCTGGGCCCGCGTGTCCTCGGTGTGGCCGTGCCATGCCTGTCGAGCCTCGTGGACCTTTTCCAGGGCCTCACGGTCCTCGGACAGTTGCGCGGCCAGGGCGTCGTATCCGTCGACGGCTGCGTGCAGCTCCTGCCCGCGCTCCGGGTCTTCCATTTCTGCCTCGCGGGCCTCGATGTACTTCTGCATGGCTTCGCGCTCGACGTCGGCCAGGGACTCCGAGACCTCGCGCAGCTGGCCAGCCACGTGCGGCGGGGCCCACTCGGTTTCGCGCTCGTACCGCTCGACCATGCGGCGCAGTGTCGCGTCCGTGGCGCCCACCAGCTCGATCCGGTCCTCCGGCTCGCCCAGCGCGCGGTAGGCGCGGTCCCAGTCCT
Source organism: Streptomyces sp. V4I8 (assembly GCF_041261225.1). GTDB lineage: Bacteria > Actinomycetota > Actinomycetes > Streptomycetales > Streptomycetaceae > Streptomyces. Next base: position 23,861 of record NZ_JBGCCN010000006.1, on the reverse strand, counting down.
GGCGGACGTCGACGGCACCGCGGCCCGGTCGCTGGCCGATCGGGTCGCGGTCGTGCTCGTGGTCGTGGGCCTCGCGGAACGCGGCCACGCTGCCCGCGCGCTCGATCCAGCGCTCCCGCCACTCGGGGGCGTCCGGCACGGGGCCCAGCTGCTGTGCCCACTGGGGGAGTTCCCCGGCTTCGGCCCGTTCCAGCAACTGCTGGCCCAGTTCCAGGCGCTTGGCCTCGGCAACTTCGGCGACACCCCGGGCGTACTCGCCCTTGGGGCCCTCGATCTCCGCAACGCGGTTCCGCCAGTCGGCGCGCTCCTCGGCGGCCGCCCGGTGCTCCTCTGCGATGCGGTGGCGCTCCTGGCCCTCCTGCTGGCCATGCAGGACTCCGACCTGGCTCTGCAGACCCTCGGTCATCGCCTGCAGGGCCTGCATGTGGTCCTCGACCTGGTGCCACTGACCGGTCGTCATGGCCTCGGTGACGGCCGTCTCCTGCTGCTCGACGGCCTCGCGCACCCGGCGCTCGTCCGCCTGGACCTGGCGCCGGTCGGCGGCCTCCAGCTCGCGCTCCGCACGCCAGTGCAAGACCTTGGCCAGGTCTTTTGCATCGTCCAGGGTGCGCTGGGTGATGTCCTGCATCAGCTGCATGGCGTCGTGGCCGGCCGCGTCGGCGGCCCGTCCCAGACGCATCAGGGACCCGTACGCCTCGGAGTCACGGACCTGGCCGAACCGCTCGCCCAGCTTCTCGTAGAGGACCTGACCGAACTTCTTCTCTGCGTGCTCGGCGCTGAGGTCTTCCAGCTCGAACGTGTGCTTCGCCAGACTCTGGGACCATTCCAGTTCCTCGCGCTGCACCTGCCTGGCCGACTTCTCGACGCTGGAATGTTCCAGCGTCTGCTTGAACAGGGCCATGGGCTCCGGCCGCTCCCACGGCTCCACGCCCGGCTGGTCCGTGGACATGTACGCCACGTTCTTCTCGCGGCCGCGGGTCATCGCGACGTAGAACGCTTCCCGGCTGCCGGTCCCGTCCCAGTAGCTGTGGGCCGTTCCAACGGTCCGCCCCTGGGTGGAATGGATGGTGCCGGCATACGCCAGATCGACGTGGCTCTGCACGTACGCGGGCGGCAGGGTCACGGTGTCCCCGTCGTCGTACGCGGCGGTGACCGAGCCGTCCTCGGAGATGCCCAGCACCTTGACCACGTCGCGGTTCGTGGCGAACCGCTCGCCGGAAGCGCTGGTCATCTGCCGGTTGTTCTTGCGGAGCTGGATCATGTCGCCCTTGCCGACAGTTAGCCCGCGCTTGTCCAGCTCGATGCCGTCCGCCTCGACCTGACCGAGTCGTACGAGGTCCGCACGCGCGCGGGCTGCCAGTTCGTCCGCCTGCTCCTTGGTCGGGGCGATCAGCACCGCGTCCTTACCGCCCACGTGGTCGACCAGCCAGGACTGGTACGACGCTTCCACCATCTCGTCCCGCGTTCCGCCCCGGAGGCGGCCGCGGGCCTCGTAGTCCGCGAGCACGTCGACCTCGCCCTTGCGGAGCTTCAGAGACGCCTCCTTCTCCCACTCGGAGTTGAAGCGCATCACCTCGTCCAGGCGGTGGACGTTGGGCAGCTCCTCGGTCAGCTGGGAGAACACTCCGCCACTACCGACGCTGTCCAGCTGGGCGTTGTCACCCACGTACAGCACCTTGGCGCCGGCGCGGGCGGCCAGGCGCCGGATCTCGTCCAGCTGGCCCGTCTCAGCCATGGACGCCTCGTCCACGAGGATGAGCTGACCCTGCTGCAGCTGGAACGCGGCCCGCTCGTCTTCGGCCACTGGGGCGCCCGATTCCAGGCGCTGGTTCGTGTCCAGGAATTTGGCGATGTTCTGCGCGTTCGTCACGCCCTCGTCCGACAGCACGCGGGCCGCGCGCTGGCTGACGGTGAGGCCGATCACGGGGCCGCATTCCTGCGTCCAGACGTCGTGGATCGCGCCCGCCAGGCGGGACTTTCCAGTACCGGCGGGGGCGGCCACGACCTCCATGCGGCGGCCGGACGCGAGGATGGAGCGGAACGCCTTCTCCTGGCCCTCGTTCAGCCCGGCCTCGGCGGCGGCCGCGTCGATCGCCTCGCGGGCGACGGCGGGCGCTCCCAGCTCTGTGGCCTGCTCGATTACCCGGCCCTCGCGCTCCAGGTGGTCCTTCGTGGCGTACCGGCGGGCGCCGTGGCGGGCGTAGACACTCAGCCCGTCCTCGCGGCACAGCTCCTGGGGAAGCGGAACGAGGTTGCGGGCGGTCAGCCTCACCACCTCGGTGTCCGTGCCCGACTGCAGCGCAGCGTCGGCCAGCTCGTTGACGAGGGCGCGCACCTGGTCGCGTTCCAGGCCACCCAAGCAGTCTGGAAGCTGCTTGGTGATCTCCACGATCAGGTCCCCGCGGCGCCATGCCGCCTTCTGGTCCTGGGCGTTCTCGACGGCGGCCCGCACCACCTTCGCCGGGTCGAATTCCAGCCCCGATTCCAGGTCGGCCTGGCGCCGTTCCAGGTCGGCGGTCGCGCGGGCCACCTCGGCTGGAATGTCGGCCAGCGACTCGCGGGTGTCGGTGACCATGTCCGTCTCCCACTGCTCCAACAGCTGCTCGCGGGGGACGGCGGCGGTCTTTCCCTTGCGCTCCGACAGGTTCACCCACTGCGCCATGCGGGCCAGCTCGTGGGCGGACGGCGGCCGCCCCTCGCGGTCCTCGTACGCCTTGGCCAACTCGGCGGTGCCCTTGGTGATGGTCCGCCGGCGGCTGGAGTACTTGTCCCGCTTCTCCTCGCTGATGCCGCAGACCTCGCGGGCCATCCCGTCCGGGCGCATCGCCGTGCGGAGCTGCAGCTTGCGGTACAGGGCCTCGTCCGTGGTCTTCTCGAAGATGTGCCCGGCGGCCTTGGTGTGCCGGTAGATCTCCTGTCCGTCGATGGTCAGCCACTTCGAGCGGACTTCGCCGGTCACGGGGTCCACCTGGTCGACCTGCACGCGGTTCCAGATCGCGTTGTGCACGTGCATCTGCGGGTCGTTGTCCCGGCTTGTGTGCTGGCGGAAGCTGGCGATCGTCCAGCGGTGCGCGTCGACCTGGCGGCCGACCGGAGCACCCTCGGCATCCTTCGCGCCGTGGCGTCCGTCCCGGGCGTACCCGGCCTCTTCCTGCAGGAACTCCAGCCCGGCCTGGACACCCTCCATCACGCATTCCCAGACCTGGTCCGCCTTCGCCGCGGCGGCCGCCGCGCCCTCCAAGTCGCCGGCCGCGCGGAGCCGCTGAGCCTCGATCTGGAATCCGGCGTGCAGCAAGCTGTACGACTTCGGCACGCTGAACGTGACGTCGTAGTACGAGCGGCTAGTGGGCGCGTTCTGGCGCACCTTCAGCTCTGCCTCGGTGCGCTGCTCGGGGGTCGCGTCCGGGCCCAACTTCTCCAGAGCCTTGGCCACCTTCTCCTCCGTCGACTTGGTGTAGTCGTACGGCTTCCGACCGACCCGGGCGGCGTCGTAGATGGCTGCCACCTCGGCCTTGTACTCGTCCGTCCCCGGCTCCGTCGTGATCGCGGAGAGTGACGCGCGGACCTGCGCGTGCAGCTCGGGGTGCGTGAACTTCGAGTACATGTCGTTCATCAAGTCGTGGTCGACTTCACCAGTCAGACCAAGATCGTTTGCACCCTCACCGAGCCAGATACCGGCAGGCTCTCCAGCCTGCTCGATGCTCTTCAGGTAGTAGTGCTCGCCACCCTTGCCCACCTGATTGATCAGGTAACCCGGGTCGGAACCCGGGCTCACGGTGGCGGTCATGTGATCACTGTAGGTGGCCATCGGATGAGAATGCAAAGGTGTGTTGAAGAGAGTAGGGACCTTAGCTTTCAAGATCAGGGCAGAAGAAGGGGGTGGAGAGGGCAAGTTGGCAGATGGGAGAGGAGATCGACTAGAGCAAGCCGTGAAGGAAGAGCAAGCAGAGACGGGAGAAGGTCGTGAGGAGACATCAGCCCTAGATCCTGGTGCGGTAGTTGACGGCGGCCGATGGTCGCCCGGTACGCTGCGCCACAGACGACAGAGGCCCGACCCGGACGCGCGGGGCGGGCCTCGACTGTTACCAAGAGTGGTTTTCGGCGACGGATGCGCCGCCGGGTCCGGGTCGGCCGGACGCCTTCGAACCTAGCGTGCACACGCTCCTCTGTGCCTGGCAACCGGCGGCGCCCGCGCGGCCGGTTCGGGATACCGGAGTCACCGGCGGAAGCGCCCTCCGGCGGTGCGAGGCAGACCCCGAAACGTGGGCCCGCCGCGCCCGTTCGGTCTAGCGTGCACACGCTTCGATACGGGACCCCGGCGGGCTGGAGAGCGCGAGAGGGCGCCGCGCCTCTCGCAAGGGAAGCGGAACCTGGGACGAGGCGGTCACCAGAGGGTGTCTTGGCGGTCCCCGGACGGGTGGCCGGCGGCGATGGCGGCCGCGATGGCGGCGGGCTCCTTGCCGGGGGCGGCGGCCAGGATGGCGTCCCGGACGGCGACGGCCCGGCCAGCTGCGCCGCGCACGTCTGCGAGCGCGTGGCCGGTCAGCCCGCGGCGGGCCTGGAAGTCGACGATGTTCTGCAGGCGGTCACCGATCAGCCAGTGCTCGGGGTTCTGGCAGCTGGCTTCGTCGCACTTGTGTCGCACGATCGCGCCCGGCTGGAGGTCGGCGGCGCCGTGGTGGATCGCGTACCCGAGCACGTGGACGCTGACCACGCGGGAGGTGCCCGCCGGGCGGCTGCCCGCGCGGAGCTTGCCGTGGCCGGAGTCGCTGATGGCGCCGAGCCACCAGTGGCAGTCCGTGGGGCCGGGCCCGCGGTACACCCGGGCCTCGTACCGCTCGACGGTCGCCAGGTCGGCGGCCAGGGCCTGCCAGGGAACCGCGGGCGGCGCGGTCACGGCTCGACCCGGGCCGCGACGGGCTCGGCCGGCGCCTCGTCCTCACCGAGTTGCAGCACCAATTCCAGCTCGGGCTCCCGGGGCTGGAACGGCTGTGCGCACTTCCCGCACAGCACCGAACCCTCTTCCAGGAACGCCGGGGTGACCTGCATCCGGCGGGGGGTCGGCGTGCAGCCGCATTCCACGGGCGTGCGCTTCCCGGCCCGGCCGCGGCCGCCGCGCGGGCCGGGGTTCTCCGGGCTCTGCTGGTCCTGGTCCTGCTTGCCCTCGTCGTCCGCGGGCGCCTCGATCCTCGCGAGTGCGGCCGCGTCCAACTTCCGGATCTGGGACGCGTACCGGCCGACCGTGGCGGGCGTGATCAGGGACTCCGAGAAGCCAACGACCTTCTTCGCCTTCTTCGGCGGCTGCAGCCCGACCTCCTCGGCCAGGGCGGCGTACCTGCGGTTATGCCAGCGCCCCGCACACGAGGTGTCCCGGATGTCCCGCACTGCGGCGAGCGCGTGAGCCGACTCGTGCAGCATCGTCTCCACGATGGCCTCGCCGCCCTTGTCGATGGCCTCGCCGGAGATGAACAGCTCCGCCTTGCGCCCGGCGGCGGCCGCGTCCAGCCAGCGGTCCGCCGCGTGGTGGCCCAACGTCAGGCGGTTGCGGCTGCGCTTCTTCTGCCCGGTTCCAGTCACGATCACGACGTCTGGAACGTCGGGGTGGTGCTTTTGGATCGCGGCCCACGTCGATTCCAGGGCGGCGATGATCCGGGTCCCCTCCTGAGTCGCCATGCCTCAAATCGTAGCGTGCACACGCTATTTCGCGGGAGGGTTCGGCGACGGTTGGAACGGCGGCGGCCGCCGCTGGAATTCGCGTTCCAGCGGCGGCCGTGGGAGGGCTCGCGGTCAGTCGTCGTACGCGTCGGTGATCAGGTCCATGGCTCCGGTGCGCAACTCGTACCGGGCCCGCAGGAATGCGGCGGCCCGCTCGCGGTCGACGGCGGTCAGCCCGAAGTGCTCGTGCGCGGTGTCCAGCACGTCCTGGACGTCGACCCGCTCGCGGTCGCGCACCTGGTCTTCCAGGGACAGCTCCGGCATCCGGCGGGACAACGCGCGGCGGGCGGCGCTGATCGCGATATCCGCCGACTCCCGCAGCTGGGCGTCCAGATGGGCGGCGCCTCGCTCGACGGCCCGGCGCTCGCGCCGGCGCCGGAGGAATCCGGGGGTCACCACTGCCTCCTCGGCGTACGGGACGGCGTGCTGGCAGTACACCCCGGCCACAGCTCCGGTGCAACGACTTCGGCCAGTTCGGTGGCCGAACCGCGCCCTGGCTGGCGGGTCGCGGGACGGAACGGGTATCTCTACCAGTTCGAGAGGACGAACGGGTGGTGATGGGGAGTTGGCCCTGGTGGTGAGGTGGAGACGCCCGACAGTGCCTCTGTGGCTGAGACGGCCTCCGGTGCCCGGGTCCCGGCGCTCGCAGCGACAGCGGGCAGTCTCCGAACTGCGCGCCCAGGGCCGGTACGGTCCCGAACTCTGGGACGTGCTGCCCGGGTTCGTCGGGCTCGGCCTGGCCGTGCTGGCGCCCGTCCTGCTGCTCGCCTGGCTCTCTCGCATGTTCGGCGCGGTCGGCCTGGTGCTCGGCGTCGTCGGCCTGGCGGCCGCCGGGACCGCGGGCTGGCGCTGGCGCCGGACGATAGTCCGCCGGCGCGGTGGCCACTACACTCCGGCCGAACTCGCCCGGCTCGATGACCCCGCCCTGGTGGTGGCGGCCGCGCGGATGCTGCGCCGCGACGGCTGGCACGTCATCGACCTGACCGAGCACGGCCAGCCCCGCCTGTACGCCCGGGACCACCGGGGCCTCGAACTCGACGTCGCGTTCCGTCCGGTGGCGACGGCGGACGAGGACGAGGGCGTGCCCGGCGCCGCGCCCCTGCGGGAGGCGGGCCGATCCGGGGTCGACCGCCTCGTCCGGGTCGTCGTCCACCGCGGCAACTTCAGCCGCGCGGACGTGCGCTGGGCCTCCCGCCAGGGCGGCGTCCACCTCCTCGACGGTCACCAGCTGCAGCGCTGGGCGGGCGGCGCCTCCTTGGACGACCTCGGCCTTCCCTGCTGACGCTCCTTCGTGCTGTTGATCGCGGCGCGGGCGCCGCGGCGGCGGTAAAAGGATCTCCTTTCAGTGAAAGTTCTTGCTGACGTTCCCTCAGGATCAGTGCTCAGAGCAGAAGCAGAAGGAGTCACCGCACGGATAGCAACCGGGCCTGCCCTGGCATCGACAAGTCCGGCGCGCGTTGCAGGCGACCGGCTCCGTGTGGCGCTCGACAGCCGTGGCATCGGTCTCGTCGTAATCGCGCTTGCAGAAGGAGCAGTTCGTCATGGCCCGAGTGTGTCAGGTCTGGAATGTCCTGTGATTCCAAGGTGCCTCCGACCTGGCAGAGATCGAAAGCCTCCGCGGTAACGCAGGTCAAAGAGACCTTCGATTCGAAGGTCTCTTGGCGTAGAGCAACCCCGGCGCGGCCGCCACGGGCTGCTGGTCGGCGGCGGGCTCTGTCACGCGGAACGGGTAACAGTCCGCTGCGACTGTTACCCTCCTGACCTGCGGAAATTATAGAAACGGGCCCTCGGATGAGGGCCCGTTCTGCTGTGCGGGGCCAGTCGCCAATTGGCGACTGGCGGGGGAGTCCTGCTACTTCCTGCCTCGGGCGTTCTCCTCTGCCGTGCGGGCCCGGCCCTCCGCCTCACGGACCTTGTCCCGGGCCTCGTCCAGCTTGTCCCGCAGCTCGTCCACGCGGGTCTCCAGCGCGGTCACCCGGGCGCTGGCGCGCTCGGCGTCGTCCCGGGCCCGCTGCAGCTCGGTGTGCAGCTCGTCCCGGAGCTGGGCGGCGCTCTTCTCCACGGCGGCCACCCGTACCTCGGCGTCCCGCGCGGCCTGGCGGGCGTTCTCCTCCGCCGTGCGCACGCGGTCCTCGGCTTCGCGGACGCTGGTCCGCGCGTCCTCGACCTCCCGGACAGCGTCGGCCTTCACCTGCGCGGCCGCCTTCTGCTCCCGCTCGACGGTCGCCTTCATCTCCGTCACCTGGCGTTCGGCCTCGTTCTGCGCCCGGCCGGCGGTGGCCTCGGCGGTGGCCACGCGGTCGGCGGCGGCCGCCTCCACCTCCCGGATCTTCTCGGCGGTGTCGGTCTCCAGCTGCTCGCGGTGCTGGCGGGCCTCCTCGGTCACGCGCTCGACCTCGGCGCGGGCCTCCTCGACCTCGCGGGCCGCTTCCTCGCGGATGCGCGCCACCTCGGCCTCGAACCGGGTCCGGGCGTCGTCCAGCTCGGTCACGGCCTGCTCGGCTGCCTCCTCGGCGGCCGCCTTCGCACCCTCTGCTGCCTTCGTCGCCTGCTCGGCGGTGATGCGGCGGGCCCGCTCGGTCGACGCCTCGCGCTGGGCCTCCGAGATCCTCACGGTGGCGTCGTTGGTGACCGCGTGCATCTGCGCCTCGGCGGCTTCGGGGTCGGCGATGGTCTCCAGCTGCTCGACGTACCTCCCCAGGTCGCCGGTCAGTCGCTGCATCTGCGTGATGACCTCGCCCCGGAGGTCCACGGCGGTGGCGGCCGCCATCGACACGGGGCGGTCCAAGTCATCCGGCTCGGGACGGCCGGCGGTCTCAGCGGTCTTGCGGCGCTTGGCCCGGAACGCGGTCAGCGCGGTGTGGTCCTCCCGCTCGCAGTACTTCGGCGCCGGGCCCGGGGTGTTCGGGTCCTTGACCTCCGGCGGGTTATCGCACCCCGGGAACTGGCAGGTGGGCCGTACCTCGGTCTCGATGGTCTGGGGCTCGCTCATCCGGGTCTCCCGTCATCGTCTCGACACCCTCAGTGTATCACATTGCATTGCATCGCGTCGCATTCCATTGCGAGAGGATGAAATGAGATACAATGCAATAAATGGCGGGGGGAGATCGGGACTCCGGTCGCCGTGACCCGGTCGGCGGGGTGGTCGCCGCGAGTCGGCGGCCGCCGCGGCGGGCCTGGCCTCGGGTGACCTGGCGTGGTTCCAGAAACGGGCCCTCAACTGAGAGCGGAAAACAGGAAGCGCCGGCGTCCTCGCCCCCGCGACGAGTTCGCCGGACGAGGGGCCACCACGGCGGAGCGCCCACGACGGACCCGGCCACATCGCGGCAGCTGCTGCTCCCCCGCAACCACGACCGGACGGCGCGGTCTCCTCACGCGCCCGTCATGCGCGACGGCGGGAGTACGGCGAGCGGCCCAACTCCGGCGGGGTCGACGGCACTCCGGGACCTCGGTTCGCCATCCCTGCCCTCCCCGCTGGCCCTCTGCGACGCGCGCAACGGAGCCGCTGCAGTCGGGAGCGCACCCGCCCATGTAAACCGCTCAGGGTTGCCGCTCATGCTCTGACCTGCACTTCACCCCAACGCACTGCCCAGTGCGTACGCTGGGGGCATGACGACGCGCGATGACCTGTACCGCTTGGTCGACCAGCTCCGGCCGGAGTCGCTCGACGAGGCGGCCGCCGTGCTGCGTCAGTACGCGCCCGGGGACTCCGGCGAACCGCCGTACCCGGCCTCGGTCGGTGTGCTGACCGACGCGCCGGCGGACCTGTCCACACACGTTGACGACTACCTCGCCGAGGGCTTCGGCCGGTGACACAATCCGGCGGGTGATCGTCGTAGACACGGGCCCGCTGGTCGCTCTCGTCAGTCCACGCGACGCGGCGCACGCCGCGTGCCGGGCCTGGTTCGACGGACTTCCGACCCGCAGGGACCTGGTCGTGCCCGCCACCGTGGTGGCGGAAGCCTGCTACCTCATCGAACGGTTCGGGGGCGCTCCTGCCGAAGGGACATTCCTCGACGACCTGGCGGCCGGCGCGTACGGCACGGTCACGGGCCTGGTGCCGGAGGACCTGCAGCGCATGGGTGACCTGGTCCGTCAGTACGCCAGTCTGCCGCTCGGCGGCACCGACGCCTCGGTCGTCGCGGTCGCTGAGCGGGTCAAGACACTGCGCGTCGCCACGCTGGACAGGCGGCACTTCACCGTCGTCCGTACGCGGCGCGGGGAGGCGTTCACCCTCTACCCGGCGTGATGCGTGCCCCCGGTAGGCTCCCCGGGCCAAGGGGGGTGCCGTTAACGAGCGACGAACCAGGTGACAAGTAACCCGCCAGTAACCTTCGGATCGAAGAGCGGGGTCATCGCTGGACGGGATCCAAGGCCGCGGCGGCTTGCGCGTCGTGCTCGCGCAGCATCCGCATGACGGTGGCCGGAGCGGGGCGTTGCCCACGCTTCTTGCCTGTGCGGATGACCAAGCGGGAGGAGATCTCGCGCAAGGACAGGTGTTCCTCGTCGCGCAGTCGGAGCGCCGTGGCGAGCATGTCCTCGTCCGAGACCTTGACCCCGCCGATGGCCTTGCCCTTGGCGCGCGCGGTCTCCTGGCCTTCGAGGGTCTTCTCGCGGATGTAGTCGCGCTCCGACTCGGCCATGGCGGCGAAGAACGCGAACAGGGCGGCGCCGTGTCCGGCGGGGTCGTGCCTACCGGCCAGGGGGCCGGTGAGGAACTCCAGCTCGATCTCGGCATCGCGCAGTTCCTCGGCGACCTTGAGGAGTTCCAGGGCGCCGCGGCCGAGGCGTTTCATCTCATGCACGACGAGAGTGACCCTCGCGCCGAGCGAGCGGTACTCGCGGGCGGCGGCGAGGGCGGCCTTCATCTCCGGCCGTTCGCGCACGCGGGTGCTGATGCGCTCGTGGAACAGCCGGTGCACCCCGGAGGCTTCGAGGGCGGCGAGCTGGGACTGGATCTCCTGGGTGCAGGTCGAGACGCGGGCGTAGCCGAGGCGGACGTCCATCGCCGCCGGCACCGCTGCGCGGTTCACGGCCGGCAGGGCGCTCCAGAGCGCGCCGGGATGTCTAACGGCCGGGGTAGCGACGTGCAGTTCGGAGCGGAGCGCGGGGACGAGCTGGAAGCGGGCGGTGTGGTACTTGAGCGCGACCTTGCCCGCGGTGGTCCGGCACGGGGAGCCGGCCGGGGCGGTGCAGGTGGACATCGGGCATGGGTGGACCTCGACGAGTTTGTACGGATCGGGTTTCACACCCAGATCGTTTCAGGAGTGCGTTTCACGAGTCAAGAGGAAGGAAACGACCCGTGAAACATGGTGACCTGCGCGGACGTCCCGGCGGCGCGGTGTTGCAACAGGGACCACCTATGAAACGCAAGACACTGGATGATCACCAGCGGTGAGCGGGAGTCTCATCTCAGTGGCCATCTGTTCGATCTTCGCAAGTAGATGCTTGCAGTCGGCGACCGCGTCGTGTGGGCCACCAAGCGGCTGGTTGCGGTAGGTGCCGCGCTTGACCGACCACAATCCGCGCCACACTGCGTACGGCACCATCGCGTCTTCCCACCGGCAGCGGGCCAGCCACTTTTCCGCCGCCGCGGTATCGCCGTGATGGCGAACAAGCTCACGCTCGAAGACGCCGCGGTCGAAGTCCATGTTGTACGCGACCACGGTCCGCCCGTGCAGTACCTCGGTCAGCGCGGGCAGCAACTGGCCGAAGTCTGAGGCCGACGCCAGTTGCTCCAGGGTGATCCCATGCACCGCGACAGCGGCCGGCTCGATGACGGCGTCCGGTTGCACGTACTCGTTGAAGAGTACGGAGCCGTCTCGCCCGGCGGCGGCGATCTGCACCGCGAACGCGTTCTCCAGTCCCGTCGTCTCCACGTCGAGAGCGGTCAGTGTCTCGTCGGAGAGCAGGCGGCGGGCCCAGCGGGAAACCTGCTCGCGTTCGCGGGGCCAGGACGCCGGTCGGCGCAGGGCGCGGACCGCGTCGTCCAAGTAGCGGTGGGCCTCGCGGGTGCTCTGCACGTGCCACAGTGGTCGGCCGCCGTCCGGCTCCGCGCTCACCGTCCCCAGGTACGTTCCGTCCTCGTACGCCACCCACGTCGGGCGGTCGGTGTCCGCGGGCCGCACGAACTGCACCGGCTGCTCGTCGACGTCCCGAGTGAACAGGTCCTCCCACTGGGCCGGGTCCATGATGGTCACAGGCGCTCCCTTCTCCTCGACTGCCAGGTGGTCCGCACACGGTATCGGCCCGCCACCGCAAGGGCGTTGAGCCAAGACGGACAGCGGCCGCCGCCGCTCATTTCACCCGATCAGGGCGCGCTCGTTGTTACCCCTGGGGAGGAACCGCTGATGTTCCGCGAGTCCCCGGCCCGGCTGATCCATGCCCCAAGCGCGGGCAGCGTAGCCGCCGAGCTGAGGCGTAGTACGAGGCGGGTGCCTCGATCCAGACGCCGGTTGAGGAGAGCCGCCGCTCCTACGCCGGCGTGCACCGGCTTCAGGCGCCGGCCGCGACCCAGGCCCCGCCCACAAGCCTTCCTTCAGGTCCGGGTCACATGGACTGCGGGTGTTGCGGTACTTGTGCGAGTCGGCGCAGGAGAGCGAGGGCCGCGGGGCGTCCCGTGCCAGTGAGCGCGGTCGGTTGTCCGGAGCTGCGTTCACGGTGGAGGTAGCCCATTTCCTGGCCGGTGTGCAGCCATGGCCACAGGAGCCGCCGGGTGTCGTCGTGGGTGATAGGGGTTCCGTCGGCATGGCGCAGGGAGGCGGCGAGTACGTGGTGAACGGAGTGTTCGAGTTCATCGTGAGGCAGCGGGCCCGGCCACAGGGCACAGACCGCGGCTTCCGCCGTCTGGTGCTGGGCCCGGTCGGCGCCGAGCCAGGCGAGGACGGCAGTGTTCTGGCGGAGTTCGGGGTCGGTGAGGTGGGTACGGCCCGCGGCGCTGAGTTTTACGGTGCGGTGGCGTTTGGTCAGCAGTCTGTAGTGGCGGGCGATTTCGTGCAGGTTGGCGAGCTGGAACAGGTCGGCTTCGGAACGTGGGCCCTTCCCGATCGGGTACCAGTGCGGGTAACGCGCGAAGGCCTCGGCGACGAGTCGGCTTGGCAGGTACCCGGCCTGGGTGAGGGGCACGCCGTCACCGATCGCCTGCAGCAGCCAGCACAGTGGTTCGGCTGTGTCTGCGGGAGCCGGAAGGGGGCGGTCGAGCGCGGGGAGGATAGGGGCGAGCAGGTTCCGTCGTTCTGCCGGAGGCGCGGTCTGCCAGACATCACGTCGTTCTGCGCGGATGGCATCGAGCGGAGGGCGTCCATGGTGCGCCGGATGAGGTGTGGTCAGCCACTGCTCGGTCAGGTGGATCCGGGCGGCCCGGAAGCCACGCACGGCATGGTCGAGGTCGCCTGCGTCCAAAGCCCGTTCGAGGCGGATCGAGGCGTTTGCGTGGGCAATAGACTCGTGTGCTCCCATGACCTCGCCCCAGGCCAGTTCGGGGGTGTCGGGCGGGGTGGTGGGTGAGTCCGCCATGGCCTTGCGGCAGGCCGCGATGCCTTCCTGCGGGGAGTTGCGCCAGGAGCGCAGGACCCCCGCAGTGGTCTCCGTGGTGCATACAGCTGCGGGCCGGGGGCGTCCGGCCCAGGTCAGCAGCCGTGCCAGCGAGCGGAGGAGTTCTTGTTGTTCGGTCTGGTCGGCGTGCCACTTGCGGGGGAGTTCGTACCAGCAGAAACGCTCGACATCGGCTGTCGACAGCGAAGAGACGTCTTGCCCGTCCGGCACGAGCCAGTCCAGCAGCCGTGCCTCGCGATCGTCCGGCCTGTCCGGGGGCGCCCCGTCGCTTCCGGGGGCGGGGACCGATCCCATGGGGGTTCACCTCGCTCGTACGGCAGGCCTCAACAGATATGGACGGAAACCATCCAGACTGATCTTCTCACCTCATGGGACTCATCGAGTCTCGAGTCTCACTCACGCCCCGATGAGTCCCAGAAGGAGGGGTCGTGTCCCGCGACGTGGTGTAGGGGATCAAGCGCTACGCCTTCCGGTTCGAGGCTCATAGCGATCTATGCGGAGGCGGCAGCCCAAGAAGCGTGCTGATGAGGTGAGTTGGACACGGGAACGGGCTGAGCCATGTCCCTGGCCTGCGGGTTCCGGTGTCTTGATCCCCTACACCACGTCGCGGGACGCCATCCCCAGGAGGAGGGGCGGTCTGGGAGCGCCAGCAGCGCTGCGAGGGCCGTGGCGGGGTCAGGGTCGGGTGGGCCGATGGGCCACCAGGCGCTGTCCTGTTTCCCGTATGGATACCAGCGGCCGTCGCGGCCGTAGCGCAGTTGGCGATCGCGGCTGACAACGGTGAAGCGGTTGCGCCACGCGCGCAGCTGGGGAGGCCGTCCGTCCGCCCAGTCAGGGCGAATCGGACGTGACGCCCCGACCGTCGTAGGCCGACCTGCGGAAACGACCCCAGGGGCCGGCCGGCAGCCAACTCCTCCCCGGGGCCACGCCCCGCGCTGCCTGCGCCCCCGGGTGCAGCTGCCGGCCGAGACCTCCACCTCGCCCCGCACCCTGACCGGCCGCCACCGGCAATGGACCATACAGAGGACAAACCCCGTGATCCGCCCGTGTCAGAGCGCCCCGCCGGGGAACACCGGGTGATGATCAGACGGCAGCCGGTCCCAGAGCGCCTCCCTTCCCGGCAGGGGCGCCGCGCCCCCGCCCCGGCCCCTCCCCCCGCGGCCCGGAGGCGGGGGCAGGCTGCCCAGAACCGTTTCACGCAAGCTCGTTGAACGACACGTATCCGGCGTATCCGCGCCCATTCCCGCGGAACGCATCAGGTCCGCACGGCGGCCCCCTGCCTCGTACCCCCCGTGCGGACCTGATGCCACGACCAGCCACCAACCCACGGCGTCCATGCTGTCCCGTGTGGTATTCCCGGCCCAGGCTGCACGAGACCCGCGCCCAACCGGGAGAAGGACGCGGGTCTGTGGGCTGCCGCCACTGCACAGGGACCGGCATGCGGCAGCTGAAGACCCCCTCGGCAGCAGCGATGCCAAGTGACTTGGCCGGGCCTCCACGTGAGAAACGACCTGAAGGATCCCCCGTCACGCGGCCAGGCCGGAAACCTGAAGTCCTCCCAAGCAACAAGGCCAGGGGACTCCAGGAGCCCTGACAGGTGAGTCCCTGGACGGTGTGCGGCCGGTCAGCCACACCAGTGCCGAGACCCTGAAGATCTGCCGTCCAGCACCACGTCTGGCCGACGAGCTCACCAGACTGGGCCGCTACCCGCTGATCGTGGTGGACGAGGTCGGCTACATCCCCTTCGAGGCCGAAGCCGCGAACCTGTTCTTCCAACTCATCTCGAACAGATACGAACGCGCGTCCGTGATCGTCACCAGCAACAAGCCCTTCGGACGCTGGGGAGAGGTCTTCGGCGACGAGACCGTGGCCGCCGCCATGATCGACCGCCTCGTCCACCACGCCGAGGTCCACTCGTTCAAGGGCGATTCGTATCGCATGCGCGGCCGCGAACTCGGACGCATCCCCACCGACAACCAAGACGACTGAACACACACAACAGAAGACACCTGGGTCACTATTCACCCGCCCAAACTGGGTCACAGTTCACCCGCCGCCGACACACCGAACGGTGTCCACGTACCGAACCTCCAGTCGCTTCGGTCACTCCGCCAGCAACCCGCCACGGAATCCCCAACCGCTGCAGTACCAAACTCCCGCTTCACTGTTACGGGTGACCGGCGTCCAAGGAGAACCGCGCAGCCAGTGCGGCCTCGCTACCGTGCCGACCAGCGCGACAGCGCCCCGCCTACAGGGACATAAGGAGCGGGAGCAGTGCGCGCGGGAGGTCCCGGATGTCCTGGCCCCGGGCGCCCGGGCCGTACGAAGCGAGGCGTGTTCTTTGGGTACAGCCCCACCACCACTGACCATTGAAGTAATCGACGTTGCCTATGTGGTCCTGGTACTCACCACAGGCGAACTCGACATGGGTACCGCATCCCAACTCGCTGCAGTCCTTACCCCGCTGGAACCACGCCACTGCGAACTCGACCTGGCCCAGCTCTCCTTCATGGACTCCACCGGCCTCGCACTCCTGCTCACCCACCACCGCCACGCACAGGCCGCAGGGGGAAGCCTCCGCATCGTGCACCCCTCCCCCGCCGTAACACGAGTCCTCGAACTGACCGGAACCCGCGCCATCCTGCTCGCCGACCCCGGCCCTCCACACCCCTGACCCACCGTCGTCGCCCCCGCCACAACCCCGGCCCCCGGCCAGGATGGTGATTATCTTGAGCCGCCCGGAGGAGAGCGACCTTGCTGAACATCAAAGACGCCCTCCTCCGGGCGGCTCAAGATACCGGTCACCTATGAAACGACCGTAGTCAACCCGTCTGTGTACGGGTCGCCGGTGAACTACCCCGGCTGGATGGACACCGTCGCTGCCGCAGGCCACTACCTGTCACGATCCGACTACGCACTCGATCTGGCCAGCCGGGAACGCATCAGCACTGGGTGCCTCGAGGGGCGACGGGTCCAAGGAGCTTACGGTGGATTAGCCCGCTGAGAAGCGTGGGGGCGAGACCTCGGATACGCCGCAAGGTTGCTGTACCGCGCCCGGGAAAGCAGTAGAGCTGGCCGGAGCGGAGAGTTGCCTCGATGGCGTCGCACACCGTTTCGGGGGAGATCCCTGGGCGTGTTCCAACGATCTCTGGGTGGGTTCGGCGAAATCGTTCGGCCATCGGAGTCTCCACCATTTGTGGGCAGACGCATAGCACGCGCAGACCGGTGCCTCGGGTCTCTGCCGCCAGGACTTCGGCAAAGGAGGTGATGGCGGCTTCACGTCGGCACCCGAGCCGAGGCAGCGTTCCTGGCGGACCTGGGCCAGGGCCTGTACGGGCGGGTCGTCAACGTCAGCCCCTCGGACCTGGCACGGATGAGTGAGCTGGTCCTGCAGTACGAGAGCCTGCCGCTCGGCGGCACGGACGCCTGCGTCGTCGCGCTCGCCGAGCGGTACGACACTCCCCGGGTGGCGACGGTCGACCGGCGTCACTTCACCGTCGTCCAGCCCCGGCACACCCCCGCGTTCGATCTGTACCCGTGACGCTGTCGGCCAGCGCCTTCACTACGGCGCGGTAACAGTCAGCCGCCCTGTTGCTGACTCTGGCCTGCGGAAGTTCCAGAAATCGGCCCTCACATGAGGGCCCGAAACTAGAAGTCGGCGCCCAGGCCGGGGCCGAGCGGGCGCCGGCCTTCCCGGCCGTCTACATGTCGGTCGGAGCCTCAGATGAGGGATCGTCCCTTCGCCCAGCACCGAGGCTGCGCCGAGCGGTTGGCGGAGCGGGAGGCCGACCGCCGACCACGCCGCGGGCCCGCAACTCGCCGAGGTCCGGCAGACGGATGCCCGGCAGCGAGTCGAGAAGATCGGCCTGGGATGCGCGGATGCCCTGGGCAGAAGCCTCGGGGCCAGCGCCGAGCGAGCGGCGGGTAGTCACGTTGGTCATCGTACGACCGGGCCCCGAGCCTTGACCTCGTTGAGCAGCCATGCCGGTTGCGCGCGGTCACCTGCTCGCCGGCCGGTTGTTGAGAAGCGGCTGAAAGGCGTCGCTGCTCCCGTGAGGGGGATGGGCAGGATTGCCGCATGACATTTGGTTGGACGACCCCGCCATGGCTGCGGGCAGTGGACTCCACCTACATGGCCGCAACGATCAACGCCCCAAGAGGAAGCGGGTCGTGCGACCTGTCCGTCACGGGCGTGCGCGGGGACAACGCCACTGAGGCTCTAGCCGACCTGCTCATGGGGCCTGGCGGCGGCGGCGGCTTCATCGTGCACCAGACCCTCGTCGGCGTAGTCATCCGCACAGGAATCGACATCAGGTGGATGACTCAGCCGCCGATCGCGGTGGAGCGGAACTCACCACGCAACTGGGGGATCACCGTCGACCAAGAGGAGGGGGTGGAAGTGACGCTGTTCTCGGCCGACGACGTGCGTGAATTACACACGCGACTTCGAACCGAGTACCCGAAGTAGCTCGCGGTCCGGCTGCTCGGGGAAGTCACCCCGAGCAGTGCGTCCAACAACCGATCGGTTGTTGCACAACGGCGTTTGGGCGGGCCGACTGTCGAGCGGAAGGTGACACGGTGTTCAACAAGGGCGTGTCTCGTCTGGCTGTCCCCGCTGGCGATCCACGATGGGAGCATGGACCAAGTCAGTGCAGCCCAGCTCCTCGACCGCGTTCGTGAGGCTCGCGACTACGCCAGAGAGAAGGAGCGAGAGTCGTTCACTGCCCACGACTCGGCGGACAGCTCTTTTGAGGCCCTGGTGGCGACCATGGATGGGGCAATCCATCGTGTGGTCGCTGACGTACTGGACGTCGTACTGCACGAGCAACAGGACTCCTAGGGCCTGTCCGACGGGTCGGGTGACGTGCCTACCGGCGGATCGTTCCGCTCAGCGTGGGGCTGGGTGATCTTTCGGACGCGGAGTGGGCTCGGCTGGAGCCGCGCCTCCCGAAGAACGTGGGACGAGGCGGGCGCTGGAAAGATCACCGCTTGGTCATCAACGGCATACTCTTCCGCCAGCGGGAAATGAGACGGTGCATGACCGTCACAGGTGGTGGTCGGCGGATGCACGTGGGATCGGATCCTGCGGGCCGTTCAGGCTGACGCCGATGCGGAGGGACTGATTGACTGGGGCGTTGTGAGCGTGAACTCCGCGGTGTGCCGTGCTCACCAGCACGCAGCCGGGGACCGTCACCAGTCGGGCCGGATATCCGGGCGACGCGGCCGGCCCGCTAAGCGTCGGTTTGACGAGGCGGTGGGCCGCTCATACGGCGGGTTCTCCACCAAAATCCACCTGTCGAGTGAAGCGGGTGCCGCCCGTTGGCCATCCTGATTACGCCCGGACAGTGAGGTGACGCGCAGCAGTTGATGCCGGTCCTGGACCGTATCCGTGTCCCACGCGCGACGGGCGGACATCCACGGACCCGCCCGGATCACCTGTGCGGCGACAAAGCGTAGAGCTCCCGCCGGAACCGCCGTTACCTGCGGCGATGGCAGATCAGGCACACCATTCCCGAACGCGGGGACCAGCAGGCGAACCGCCTACGACGTCGCAGCCAAGGCAGTCGGCCCAGCAGCTTCGACAAGTCACGCTATGCCCGAAGGAACGAGGTCAAGCGACGGTCAACCAGCTCAAGGGCTTCCGCGCCGTAGCGACCTGCTTCGACAAGCGGGCTTACGTCTTTCACGGCACCGTACCCGTGGCCGCCGTCCGGCTCTGGCTCCGCTCGTGACCCGCCGGACAGCCCTTAGCGCGGCGACTGAGCCGCCCGCATCGACGGCCGGCGGCCCAGTCTGATTATCGCTCTCGTGGTGGGGTGGTGTTACCCGATGCAACCGGGGACGGGAGAGGGGCTGCCGGTGCAGTTGGTGGGGGTGTTGGCGGTCACCGAGGAGGTGTTGAGCGTCGCGGTGCCGGCGACGTAGTAGATGCCGCCGGGATTGATGGCGGCGGCGTTGCCGCTGACCACGCTGCTGGTGAGGGTGAGGGTTCCGTTGACGCTGGCGATACCGGCAGCCTGGTGAGCGGTGTTGTTCTTGACGTTGCTGCTGGTGAACGTCGCCGCTGCCGCACCGCCAGTGCTGTAGATGCCGCCGCCGGTACCGTCGGCGGCGTTGTTGGACAGCTCGCTGCCGGTGAGGGTGACCGCGCCGAAGTTGAGGATGCCGCCGCCGTTCGTGGCCGCGTGACCACCGCTGAGGGTGACTGCCTTGAGGGTGAGCCCGCCGGTGGTGCTGACCTGGGCGATGCGGAACGCGGACGCCCCGGCGCGGGTGATGGTGTTGGCGTTGCCCTCGAAGGTGATGGGCGTGGTGATGATCGGCAGCCCGGTGGGGCCGTTGACGCCGTCGTTGCCCTGGGCGGCGGTGAGGGTGTACGTACAGCCCGGGGTGAGGGTTACGGTCCCGCCGCCGGCGGCGTTGGCCGCGTTCACTGCGGTGATCAGTGATGCCTCGTCGCAGGCGACGGCCATCATCCGGGCCTGGGCGGTCGCGGGCAGGAGGGCGGTCGTGCCGGTGGCCAGAACAGCGGCCCCGGCAAGGGCGAGAAGGGCACGACGAAATCTCATGGAACCCCCTGGAAGTAGCTCGGCTGCCTCGCTGATGCGGGCACTGCGCCAATGCGCAGCGAGCTCAGACGTACCCTCTCAGCTGTAGGGGGATACGCAGGGAAGCCTTTCCCTTCATGCGGAAATACGTAGTAATGGTCAGCCGTTGGAAGGATTCTCAGCCCCTCGCTCTCGAATTCCAGACCGATCGCGCAGCATGAGCACGGGCACTCGTTCGCCTACGGTCCGGGCTACCGCCAGCCCACACCCACTTCCGGCCCATAACCCCGTCCGCCCTGACCCGCGGCTAGTCACGCCTGGCCACACAGTGCACCCGCCCCCAGGTGCCAGCACCCGCATCGACGGCAACTCAACGGCACCTCGCGTCTGAGTGCGTGACAAAATCCCCTCCCTGACGCAGCCTCACGCAAGGCCCTGTCTCCTTCGTCACCACCGAAACGGGCACCCCATAAGAAGATAAAAAGACTTACACCCCAAAAGCTCTGACATCTAGATTATCCATCGCACTCGCGTTAGCGTCAGATGATCCGGAATGGGGTGACGTGAAAACCCAACGGCCCCTGGTCGGGACGATGCGCACACTTCTCCCCGCTGCCCGGCTGACGGGCGGTGCGGGAAAATAGCGGCTGAGTTACCGGCCATCCGGGGAGCGTCAACTAACTGCGTTCCCAAGGGTGTTCGCGAGCCCGACTCCCGCCTCCTTCAAGGAGATTGCGTCATGACTGGAAAACGACTGCCTACCGCCCTTCTGGTTATGCGCGCCCTCGTCACCGCGGTGATGCTCACCGCGGTGCCCTCCGCGGCCCTGGCTGCGGGCGCGGCCCCGGCGGTCGCCGCCTGCTCCGGCACCAACGGCCTCAACGGCGCTGATGGCACGCCCACTCACCCGGCCGGCTGGCCCGGTACCGACGGTGGCAACGGCGCCCCCGGTTGCGCCGGCGGGAAGGGCGGCAACGGCGGAGCTGGATGGGGCGGCGGAGCAGGCGGTGCCGGCGGCAACGGTGGGGTCGGCGGCGCGGGCACGACAGGCTTCGGTGGAGCCGGTGGCAACGGCGGCAACTCCGGCCCGGACGGCGGGGCTGGCGGTGCCGGGGGCATCGGCGGAGCCGGCGGGGCCGGGAGTTCCTCCGGCAGCGCCGGCGCCATGGGTGGCGTCGGCGGACTCGGCGGCAACTCCACCGTCAGCACTGGCGGGGCCGGTGGTCACGGCGGGGCCGGCGGTGCGGCGACCGGCAGCAACAACAACGGCGGGGCCGGCGGAACAGGCGGCAACGGCGGCAACAGCGGCACAACTGGCACAGGCGGTGCCGGCGGAGCGGGCGGCAACGGCGGGGCGGCCACCGGCAACGGCATGATCGGACACTGCGGCAACGGCGGCAACGGCGGGCTCGGCGGCGTCGGCAACGGCGCACACGGCACCCCCGGCACCGGCAGCGGCACCTGCTGAAACAACCAACCCCAGCTCCACCGGGTACAGCAGCGTGTCCCTCGTGCGGGTGAGCTCGCAGCCGCACCGCCATGGCAGTGAAAGTGCCTTGAGGACGATAGGAGTTACCAACCTCAAGGAGCGTTCATGGGTCTGCCCATCGTTGGCGGCATGGTCGATAGCGTGATCGGCATCGTAACTGGCGCAGTGGCCGGCATTGCGCCGCAGGTTCTGGCCCTCTTGCATGGTCTGGGCGTGCCGGTGTGAGTGGCTTGGGCATGCCGTGACGGCTCGACGTCATTGAGCGAGGTCCTACTCCTACTCCGGAGTAGGACCCTGGCGTTTGAGCGGGCACCGGGGCCAACCCGCCTCCGGCACCCTGCCCCGGCGGTGACGCAGCGCAGAGCATTATGGAAAAGGTGTAGCTTCAGCCGAGCCCACTCCGCGACCGTAAGACGCGCCTCACACGGGACGGAAGGATCTGCTACCCGGCCTCGTGACTCGATCCGCCGCACATGGCCTTGAAATCATGCCGATATTGGGGCAGTTCGCCTCGATCGACATTCTCAGGCGAACCCGTGCAGGACAGGCACCGAAGCCAACATCGTCATGGGACTCCTTAGGACTGTCCGGCGGGTCATGAGCGGAGCCAGAGGCGAATGACAGCGACGGTCACAGTGCCGTGGAAGATGTACGCCCTCTTGTCGAATGGGGTGGCTACGGCGCGGAAGCCCTTGAGGGCGTTGATCGTTCGCTCGACTTCGTTGCGGCGCTTGTAGATCGTCTTGTCGAAGCCGGTGGGGCGGCCGCCCGCGCTGCCGCGGCGCCGGCGGTTGGCCCGCTGGTCCTTGCGCTCGGGGATGGTGTGCTTGATCTGCCGACGCCGCAGATAGCGGCGATTCCGGCGGGACGAGTACGCTTTGTCGCCACCCAGGTGATCGGGGCGCGTGCGCGGATGGCCGCCGCCCGGGCGCGGGACACGGATGCGTTCGAGGACCGGGATCAGTTGCGGGGCATCGCCCCACTGGCCTGGTGTGATGACGAACGCGAGCGGACGTCGGCCGCCCTCACCGGCCAGATGGATCTTGCACGTCAGCCCGCCACGGGAACGTCCCAGGGCCTCATCCGAACGATGCTGAACAGGTCGGCTGCGTCGTCCAGGGATACGTGGCGCGTCGGTACGAGCGCCCGCCGCGTGCTGGTGGGCGCGGCAGGAGGTCGAGTCCACGCTGACCATGCTCCAGTCGATCCGGCCTTCCATATCGGCATCGGCCTGGACGGCCCGCAGGATCCTTTCCCACGTGCCGTCCGCCGACCACCTGCGATGCCT
Organism: Streptomyces sp. V4I8; assembly: GCF_041261225.1. Taxonomy (GTDB): domain Bacteria; phylum Actinomycetota; class Actinomycetes; order Streptomycetales; family Streptomycetaceae; genus Streptomyces. Next base: position 1,267 of record NZ_JBGCCN010000006.1, on the reverse strand, counting down.
GTCATGCACGGTCTTCCACTTCCCGAACCGTGCCGGCAGATCACGCCACGGGATACCAGTCCGCTGCCGGAAGAGAATGCCGTTGATCACCCTGCGATGGCTCTTCCAACGCCCGCCTCGCCCCGCGTTCTTCGGCAAGTGCGACTCCAGCCGAGCCCACTCCTGATCCGACAGATCACCCCGCCCCACACTGACCGGAACGATCTGCTTGCTGGCTGGTCACGCGACCCATCGGACAGGCCCTAGACGCTGCGCTGCCTGGGGTACAGAGTCGGCGGCTTGTCGGTCGAGTTGGCGAGCATCCGGCGGACGGTCTCGGGGTGCCAGCGCTCCCCGCGTTTGGGCCGGATGCCTTCTGCCTCCAGCACGGTGGCAATCTCGCGGAATGACAGTTCGTCCTCGTCGCGGAGCTGGCGAGCTCGGGCGCGGCCGGCCTGCTCTGCTTCCTCTTCGGCCAATTCCTTCTGGTGGGCCCGCCAGCCATACGGCGGGGCGCCGTAGGCGTATCCGCCCTGTTAAGCACGTCCGCCGATGGTGCCGCGAAGCCGGCCACCGGCTTGGGCGCACCATCTATCGCGACGAAGGACGCTCCGGAACTTTGGAGAGCGCCGAACGCCCCGGACTCGCCGACGCACTGACCGAGATCGAGGACGGCACCGCGGACGGCATCATCGCCCCGAACCTCGACAGATTCGCCCGCACCCTCGTCGTCCAGGAGGCCATCCTGGCTCAGATCTGGAAGCACGGCGGACGCGCCTTCACCGCGGACTCTGGGGAAGTCCACCCGGACGACCCGGACGACCCGATGCGCACCGCCATGCGCCAGATGATGGGCGTCTTTGCCCAGTTGGAGCGGTCGATGATCGCCGCCCGACTCCGTCACGGACGACGCGAGAAGGCCGAGTCAGGGAGGTGGACGCCGGGAAGGGCGTCGAGCAGGTCGGCCTGGGCGGCGCGGATGCCGTGCGCGGAAGCCTGGGGGCCGGTGCCAAGGGAGCGGCGGGCGTTCACGCTGATCATCGTAGGGGTGGCGCTACAGCTGCGGGGCCTTCCCGAAAACAACGTCGGCGTCGGTGGGTTCGGGTCCGTCCTGCTGCGTGAACTCGGTCAGCCGCCAACCCTGGGTTGTCCAGCGCAGGGTCAGTGACATGGTGATCCATCCGGTCTTGACCGGGATCGGGTCCGAGGCGTTCTTGGCCGTCAGGCCGAACAGGGTGGACGACCACACATCCACGGTGGCCGTGTCGCCGGTGTAACTGCGGACTGT
>NZ_JBGCCN010000005.1 GCF_041261225.1 Streptomyces sp. V4I8 | reverse complement strand
GAATTCATGGCGCCCGGTGTCGCAGTGACAGTCGGTCACATCATGAAGGAAGGGTGCTTCCGACCTGCGATGATTCAGCTTCTCTAGGACTGGATCACGTGCAGGGGAGGCACCCTTCCGGTGTCGAAGCGTACAGAGTGGGCCGATGATCTGTCGCTGTCCGCAAGCGGGAAGAAGCTGGTGGGCAAGGCGGGCATCGTGCCGGTGCGGCGTCTGGCGGACAAGGTCGGGCTGACCGACGCGCTCGGGGCTGCCCTGGTGCGGCGGGGCTTCCGTCCCGTCCATGATCGGGGAACGGTCCTGGTCTCGGCGGCCTGCGCGGTCCTGCTGGGCGCGCGGTCGATGGCCGGGATCGATGTGATGCGCCAGACCTCGCTGGTCCTGGGCAGCCCGGCCTCGGCGTCCACGCTGTGGCGGACCCTGGAGGCGATCGGACCGGTCCAGCTGACGAAGATCGCCTCCGCACGGGCCCGGACCCGTATCCACGTCCACCAGCAGCTCGACCTGCGCCCGGGCGGCTTTCCCTGGATCAAGGTCAACGGGCGGGAGCTGACCGGTGTCACGGTGCTGGACCTGGACGCCTCAGTCGTCCCGGCGCATTCCGGCAAGGAGGGAGCCGAGCCCAACTTCAAGGGATATGGCCACCACCCGCTGTTGATGTTCTGCGACAACACCGAAGAACTCCTGGTCAACCGGCTGCGGCCGGGATCGGCGGGATCCAACACCGCCGATGACCACATCTCGGTGAGTATCGAGGGCCTGCGTCAGCTGCCCACCCGCCGTCGGCGCCGGGTCCTGTTCCGCACCGACGGCGCCGGAGCCACGATGGAGTTCCTCACCTGGATCACCTCCGGCGGCGGCAACGCGGCCAACCGCTGGGAGTACTCCGTCGGCCACACCCGCGACGACGACTTCTGGAAGGCCCTGGCCAAGGTCCCGGCCACCGCGTGGACGCCGGCCCTGGACCACAAGGGCCAGCCGCGCAAGGACGCCGACCTCGTCGAGATCACCGACATGCTCGACCTGACCGGCTGGCCGGAAGGGATGCGGGTGATCGTTCGCCGCGAACCCATCCACCCCAAGTACGAGCGCGAGCTCAAGCCGTACGAGAAGAAGACCGACTACCGCTACCAGGCCATCGCCACCAACACCACCGGCGGGCAACTGCAGTTCCTCGACGCCCGAGCCCGCTCCCACACCCACGTCGAGGCCGGCATCCGACGCGGCAAGGCCCTCTCCCTCAACCTGATGCCCTCCCGCTACTTCAAGGTCAACCAAGCCTGGTGCACCCTCCTCGCCCTGGCCACCGACCTCGCCCGCTGGTTCCAACTCCTGGCCACCGAAGGCAAACTCGCCCGGGCCGAGCCCGCCACTCTGCGCACCCGACTCCTGGACGTCCCCGCGAAACTCGCCGACCACGCCCGAAGACGCGAGCTGAAATTCGACCCCGCCTGGCCCGCATCCACCGACATCGTCGACGCCTGGGGCGCCGTCCAGGCCCTGCCCGCCCCCGGCTGACTGCCACCCCACCGACCCCGATTCCGGAAGGAGGAGACCCGCCCCGTCCTCGGCCCGTGGAAACCGACGACCACCCGTGACGACACACGGGCCGGAACGTCACCACCACCCGAAGGACGAACCAGGACGAAACCTCAACCTCGACCGATCACCTCAAGCCGGCGCGCGCACGTGAATGATCGAGGCCGGTGCCCCACGACTCCGGGGAACAGCAGCGGCACCCTGTGCGGCGCCCGCAGAACACCCGCCGCGTGGCGTTGCCGAGCGGCGAGTGCCGTCGCATTCACCCAGGTTTGCAAGCGAAGGTTAGTCACTGCCAGATGCGGGCCGCACACCCCTTGTACCTGGAGGTCTTTCATGACGTAGGACACGATCAACAAGGTCCTGGAGGCTTATTCACGGGGTCACCAGCCGTTCTTATAGAAGGCGAGGGCGGTGACGGTCTTGGCGACGAGGGGGAACCGGGTGAGAGGGCCGCGATAGCGAGTGGCGAGGACCTTCCAGTCCTTCAGATGTGCGATCGCTCGTTCGACGGCGGCGCGGAGCTTGCCGATGCTCTGGTTGAACACTTTGTCTTTGACGGGGCGTTCCTGACCGGGTGGCTTGCGGCGGGCGGTGAGCATGCCGGAGCCGACATAGCCCAGATCCCCCATGCTCTCCCGGTCGGCGAAGGCTTTGGGAAAGTGGGACTGGCACCAGGCGTACATGTCGTGCCGACTGCCGGGTACCGGCGCGGAGACGGCGAGCAGGTCCCCGCTGAGAGTGGCGGCGACCTGCAGGTTGAAGCCTGTGTCACGATGCTTGCCGGAGAACATCGTGGTGCCCTCGCTCGCCCAGTCCCACGTGGTGACCAGGGTCCCGTCGACCAGGACGATCCTGCCGTGTGAGGCGTCGGCGGGGTCGGGCACATGCTCGGCCAGGGCCGTCTCCACCACCGGGAGCAGCGTGGTCCACCGGCGCGAGACGGTGGCCTGGGAGATGTGGAACAGTTCCGCCGCCGCTTGCTGGACGGGGTTCTGCCGCAGCAGGAACAACACCAGGACCACGGACTTGTACAGGCCCAGCGCCCACATCGGTCCCGGCACCACGGGCGGATCGGGGTCCTCCACCAGCATCGTGTGGACCCGGACCACCAAGGCCTCCAGTTGATCCGCTTCCAGCCCTGTCGTAACGTTCCAGCTCAACGGCCCTGCCCCGGTGGAAAACTGACGTCGTCGCAAACGCCAGGCTACCGAGCAGGGCCGTCTTGCTGATCAAGAAACCAAGCCCGTGAATAACCCTCCTGGACGAAGTCATACAGCGTCCCCGGCGCCGTGCTGCCTATCAGTGGCTGGGTGAGCAGGAACCGCGATATGCGTAAAGCCTCGCCCCACCCGCCCTTTCCACCCCGCCAGGGCCGACCCGCTCACCTCGATACCTGCGCCACCGGCTTCGCCCATCGGCGCCGCCGCGCCGGGGTCCACCTGATCATCCCGCCGGCTGAGAGCAGGAAGGTTCATTTTTCGGCAACTTGCTGCATTAGATCAGCAGAGAAGACGATGTTGCAGTAATGATTCCCTTTCCTCTCATGTACGGTCTCCTTATCCCCTTTGTTCGTCTCGTGATGGGCGCTCTTCTTGGTCCATGCGCATCCTGGAGTGATAAGGAGTAATGCAGGTCGCTTCGATTTCAAATCCAGTGAGGTGGCGGAGATCGACTTTACGTCTCGCTGCTCGACTTCCGTGATGATGAAGGTGGCCGTCTCGCCGTCCGATCGCTTGATGTGGATTTTGTCCGCGACCTTCAGGAGGGATCCGTTCGGAACAAGTGCCGGGCCGCTGGGTGTCCTAAAGCGAGCAACGAGCACCGAAACGCCATTTTCGCCCGGAGTGACACTGTGGGAGTACCACCCCGGCCTTTTTGCCTGATCAACGGATGGCATCTGGAGATTTCCGTGTTTGTCAACTCCTAGTTTCAGCATGGAGCTTGCATCGACCTTCACAGCCGGGATCTTCAGCCCCACCGGGATCGACCTGTCCATAGGTGACCCGGCTTTGTGGTCTAAGCTGCTGTGATTCTCGGATAGATCGTCAGAGTCGGCACTGCATGCTGCAAGGCCTGCGCCAAGGGGGGCCAGCAGCGCGATAGCCAGCATGAGGCTGCGGAAAGTATGACGAGCGGAAGAATTTGTGTGCATTGAGACTCTCCGAGCGGACTGAATACGTCAGAACGTCGGCACAAGATACTCGAGCCACCTTCGCGTCGCCTTGAATCAGTGCATCTGAGAGCGGAAGGTCATCAAAGTCGGATGATCGCGCCTTGCGGGCAATCGTTGTTACTGATGTGGTGCAGACCTCCGATGCCGTTGATCGTCAGGAGTGAATGTGGCGATGGGATGGGGCTTTGCCAGCGGTAGGTCGTCGGCGGGGTTCTCAGTGGGGTGTGCCGGCGGATGTGGTGGTCGGTCGTTGATCGCTCTCGTGTGGGGTGTTTTCTCTGGTCAGTGGACTTCTGAGCGGTTCGCTAGGCGGGTCGCCGGCAGGATGTTGATGGCGGGGTGATCTCCAACGCCGCGGCTGCAGCGGTGAGTTGGTCCTAGTGGTGGAAGCCGAGGTGTTGGAACAGCGTTCTGCCGGAGGTGGTGATGGTCGGTCGGCTAGGGCCAGGCCTCGCGGCGGTCAACAGGGTCAGGCCCAGCCGGATGTGGGTGGCAGGAGCGGTTACTGGTGGGGCGGTAGGGCGGTGGGGAGTGCCGGGGTGGTCGCGTGGCGATGCGAGTTCTGCCGGCCGCGGGTGGCGAGTTGCTCACTCTGGTGAGTGTGCTGAACAGCTGGGCGCGAGCAGACCTGCGTGGAAGGGGTGGCCGATCCTGTATGTGCCGGATGAGGTACTGCTCGTCGCTGTGGCTGTGGCTGTGGGTACGGGCGTCGGTGTGCCGCTCTGTGCCCAGGGCGTACTCCAAGGGCGGGTTCGGCGGGGGATGCCGGTAGTGCTGTCGTGAAGTGGGTGTCACCGTCCGCCTGCAGGCATGACACCAGCAGCTGCGACGGGCGGCCGTGTCGATACGCGGGGCCTTTCGAGCCACCGCTCAACGTTCGTCGGAGTCGGCCGCGGCCGTGGGAGGGCACTACGCGGTGGAGCGGAACCGCTCTGCCCTTGCCGGGGCAGCCCGGTGATGGCGGACCGCAGCACACCGCTGGAAGTGGGCCGAGGAGTCCTGAGCGCTTCAGACCGCATCATGACGAGGCACGGGCCTGGGGCGGGATCTGTTCGCCGAGGCGCGCAGAGCAGCCGGCCTCTCGCGATCGCCGGGCGGGAGTGACCGCCGCCGCGGGTGCAGGTCTGCGCAACGACGTCGAGCCTGCCCATCGGCCGCGTAGCTCATCCTGACCCTGTGCTCCTCGTAAGGATGCCGCCGCGTCCCTCATTCTTAACCTGTAAGACAATTCTCCCCGGCGTACACCTCCGCACGCGGCATCTCACGGAGTGCCTGCCAGCCGGTCCAGGGTTGACGCAGGTCAAAGACCACTTTTGCGCTTGGTTGGATCGCTGACTTCCTCTGCTGCCCTTGTCCTGCGCCGACCGAAGGACGAGCGGCCAGGGGTTTCCCGCTCTCGCGAGGCATGGCAATGACCGGCAGACGGTGAACCGCCACGCCCTCCCCCCCATTCGTCCATCTGCTGTCCGGTGTGACGTTGGCCCCGTGTTCTCACTCTCGAAGATCGGGTGTGATGGGGGCTGGTCATTCGGGCGAGGCGCGGTTGTCCGGCTGGCGGGTGCTTTGTGAGGGGCGTGAGTAGTGGCTGTCTTCGACTGCGTGCTCTGCTGAGGCCATGCGGAACGTGAGAGGCCACAGACGGGGTGTGCGTAGCCGCCAGGGGTATGCGCTGTTGGGCGCTGTGCTGCTTGCGGTGGGCGTGCTCGGTGCTGCTTCCTGGCAGGCGGGAGCCTCGCGGACGGGCGGCGCGGGTATGCCGAGCGCGTGGATCGGTTTCAAGGACGGCCGGCTCGTTTACCGTGCGGATGCGTATGGAAACCGCATTCCGGACTTCTCCTCCGTTGGCTATCACCGCGGGGATCGGGCCGTCCCCCGCTTGCCTGTCGCTGTCACGGTGGGCCCGGCGGGGTCCGGTGACGACACGGCACGCATTCAGACCGCTGTGCAGCGCGCCGCGGCTGGTGGCGGGGGTGCGGTGCTGCTGAAGCCGGGGACCTACCGGATTGGCGGTACTGTGCGCCTGAACCGGTCGGGCGTCGTCCTGCGCGGGTCAGGGGCGGGAACGGTCCTCACCGGCACCGGAAAGCCCCATACCCTGGTCACGATCGGCGGCCGCGGGAAGATCACCCGAGACGGTGTGGCCCACCGCATCACGGACCGCTATGTGCCCGTGGGCTCCGCCACGGTGCATGTGGACGGCGCCGCACGGTATTTCGCGCCCGGGGACCGCATCGTCGTCCAACGCCCCATCGGGAACAAATGGATCCACGAGATCGGGATGGACCGTATTCCGCCACGCCGGGACGGCGGGCCCGTCGTCCAGTGGCGAGCTGGCCCCGGTCACCAATTTCAGCGCACTGTCCGACGCGTCAGCGGCAATACCATCAGCCTGGATGTCCGGCTTCCTCAGGCACTCGAGAGGAAGTACACCAACGCCACGGTGTGGAAATACCAGTTCCCGGGCCGGATCAGTGAAGCCGGCCTGGAAGACCTCACCGCCAACGGGCAAGCATTCGAGTCCGACCCGTCATGGCAGAGGGAGGGCTACTTCGACTCGAGGCTGGTCAGCGTGGACAACGCTGAGAACTCGTGGGTGCGCTCGGTCACGGCGACTCGCTTCGGCCAGGCATTCTCCTTCGGCCCTGGCGCGCTGCACAGCAGCATCCTCAACACCCAGTCCCTGGACGTGTCGGTTCCGTCCAAGGTCCAGGGCACACCAGCCGCATACTCCATCTCCGGCCAGCAGACACTGATCCGGAACTGCAGAGTAAAGGGCACCAACGTACAGCCCTGGGCCACCATGTCCCGCGTCCCGGGACCCAATGTGATCACCAACTGCACCGCCGTCAACACCGGATCAGGCCTGCTTCTCGCGGGACCGCACCAACGCTGGGCGACGGGCACGCTCTATGACCGAGTCCGCATGAACGCCACCGGCACCCTCGCCGTCGAAGACCGCCGGTCGATGGGCACCGGACAGGGGTGGGCCGGCGCCAACAATGTGCTGTGGAACTGCTCGGTGGGCACCTACGACGTGGAGAAGCCACCGACCGCCTACAACTGGGCGATCGGCTGCACAGGAGCACAAGCACCACCACCCCCCGACCGCAATCCGGGCCAGTTCCAGTCACCCGGCAGACACGTCCACCCCGCCAGCCTCTACGAACAGCAGCTCCACGAACGCCACAACCGCGCCCGGCCGGCGCACCCACCGGCTCCCCGCTCCTGAAGACCGCGCCCCGGCGCCTTGGCCGACACAGCCGCTGACGACTCGACACTCTCCTGCTCGGCCACGTTCTCACTGGTCATCGATGCACCTTCCATGATCGGGAGTTACTGGCCCTAACAAAGCCTCTGGACATGCCGGTGGGTGATCAGGCAGACGGCGAGTCCGAGGAAGGCCTCGTGGATGTCGTCTCGTCGTTCCCACCGGATCCGCAGGCGGCGTCAGCCATGCAGCCAGGAGATTGTCCGCTCGACAACCCAGCGGAAAGTGCCCAGGCCAGTGCCGTGCGGCTGTCCTCGCTCGGCGATCGCGGGCCGGATGCCGCGTTGCCGCAGGAGCCGCCGGTACTTGTCGTGGTCGTAGCCGCGGTCGGCGAAGAGCATGTCGGGCCGCTTGCGCGGTCGGCCGACGGCTCCCGCCACTGCCGGAATCTTGTCCAACAAGGGCAGGAGTTGAGTGACGTCGTTGCGGTTGCCGCCTGTCAGTGACACCGCGAGCGGGATGCCCTGCCCGTCGGTGAGGACGTGGTATTTGCTGCCCGGGCGTGCGCGGTCGACCGGGCTGAGTCCGCTTTTGGGCCCCTGCGCGCGGCCCGGACGTGGGAAGAGTCGATCACCGTCCGCGACCAGCCCAGCTGGTTCTTCGACCGCGGCTTGTTCAGCAGCAGCTGGTGCAGCTGGTCCCAGACGCCGGCCTCGTCCACGCAGCCAGGCGGCGCCAGCAGGTCATGCCCGAGCCGAAGCCCAGCTCCTGGGGCAGGTACTCCCACTGGATGCCGGTATGCAGCACGAACAGGATGCCGCACAAAGCCTGCCGGTCCGGCACGCGTGGCCGTCCCTCCACCAGTTTTGGCGCTGGCTCGGGTAGCAACCGCTCGATCAGCGACCACAGTTCGTCCGACACGATCCACGGCCGTGACTGACGCTTCCCCATGCCCTCATCAACGAGCGATCAAGCCGACAGTCACATGATCAACCCGCTTTTGTTAGGGCCAGTTACACCGAACGATTTACAGTCCCTGTTGGGGGCATGGATGAGTGGGCCGTGCGAACAGAGGACGGCGCCACCCTTGAGGGCGATTTTCCGTCGGTATGGTCCAGGCGCGGGGGACGGCTGAGAGCTGCTCAATCTCTCAAGCGGTGGGTGGCGCGTGGTGGAGGCGACGGATGCGTTGTTTCGCGCCATGCCTCGAAAAACGCTGATCGTGGCGGAAGCCGTCCAGGATGACCCGCACTATTCGACCGGACGCGTGGGTGAGCTGGCGACAGTGGATTTGCAGCTGACCTCTGGTCAGCCGGAGAAACTGGTCAAAGGGGCGCTCGACAGCGGCAATGGACACTCGGTAGAAATCTGGAGAGTCCCCGACGAGACTGGTCTTCTCAGCATGGCGTGCCCCAACTCGCCTCGGTGCCAGGTGAGTTACACCTGGACAAAGTTGAGCCGGGCGGATCAGAGAGGACGAGGGGGGAGCCAGTGCCGTGCTGGGCGCCTGCCGTCGCGTTGCGCACGTCTCGACGCTGTCGCCCGGGAACGGGCACCTCGCCGTGTACGCCGCTGAGAGCGCCCGCACCGGCCTTCTCCTGGGCCCAGTCTCCGGGCAGGAAGAACCGGGGAAGTGAGAGGACTGACTCAGGTGACAACGCTGCGCACCCTGGAGGACGGTGTCATCGGCCTGCGGTGCGACACCGCGGGATGTACGAGGGGTATCGTGGTACCTCACGCTTCCAGCGCCTTGACCGCCCGCCAGTTCGCCATGCGGTGCGGTTGGTCGACCCCGGCGGTGACCGCGTCGGCCATGGGCAATCCACGTGCCTCCGATTACTGCCGGCCCTGCACCAAGGAACGGGCGCGACGTGCCGCGACCTGTCCCCGCTGTGTGGGAGGCAAACTGTTCGACTTGCTCGGACATACCCGTGCGGGCCACCTGGCCGCCCGTGCCCTGTACCAATACGACGCATCTCTTACCGGGGAGGAGGTCGCCCGCTTCTCCAGGGAAGAACTGCTGGCCGTACCGGCCGTCGGTAACCAGATCGCCGATTGTGTCGCGACTGCCGTCGCCGAGGCCTACGGCATCGTGCACAGCTAGGGTCCGTCTTCAAACGGATCTTGCCCAGAGCAGGAACGACGCGAGTGTGACCGCCGCTTCGTAGGAGGTGGCGGTCTTTTCGTATCTGGTGGCGATGCCGCGGAAGCATTTGAGCTGGCTGAAGCAGCGCTCGATGATGTTGCGTCGGCGGTAGGTCTCCCGGTCGAATCCTGGTGGGCCTGCCGCCGCGGCGGCCTCGGCCCAGTCGGTGGCGTCGCTGGTCGATCTTCTCCGGGATGATGTGCGCGATTCCGCGCTTGCGCAGGTAGGCGCGGAAGCCGCGAGCGCTGTAGGCCTTGTCCGCGATGACCTGATCAGGCTTGCAGCGTGGCCGGCCGAGGCCGGTGCGAGGGACGCGGATCCGTTCCAGAAGAGGGCCTGCGCAGACGCTGTCGTGGCGTTGGCCTGGCGTCAGGAGGATCGCAAGCGGGCGGCCCTTGCCGTCGCAGGCGAGGTGAATCTTGGTGGTCAGGCCTCCTCGGGATCGGCCGAGGGCGTGATCGTCCGGTTCGTCCTGCCGCTGCTGCCCCCTTTTCGGCCGGTAGCGGCAGCGTGCTGGTGGGCGCGGACGATGGTGGAGTCGATCTGCACCAGCCAGTCGATGTCGCCGGCCGCGTCAGCCCGGGCCTGGATCTGCTGCAGGGCCCGGGTGAACACGCCGTCCAGGGCGTAGCGGCGGAAGCGGGTGTACACCGTCTGCCACGGACCGTAGCGTTCCGGCAGGTCACGTCAGGAGATCCCGGTCCGGATCTTGTGGACCATCCCGTTGATGACCTGCCGGTCTTCCACGCGAGGCCGGCCCGTGGCGGCCCGCGGTATCAGCGGAGCGAGTAACTCCCACTCCTGATCGGTGAGTTCATGACGACGTACCGCCCCACCATGATCCACCATCTGATGATCTTTGAAGACGGACCCTAGCGGTGGTTTGTTAGCTCGGGCAGTAGAGGTCAAGAGGTCTGCCGGAGCCGACGGTGTTGATCAGCTCCTGGAGTGCTGCGGGCGGGGGTTTGGGTGACCATGCCCGCCAGTAGCGTTGCAGCGTGGCCCAGGGCGTCAGCCAGCCACGGACGGCCCGTAGTGCCTGGGGCCAGCAGGCCGGTCGGTGCTGCTGGGACGCGGGTTCTCCCCCTCTCTGCCGGTCCTGACAGTGCGTCGGGAGCGGATGGCGGGCCGGCCAGGGCGGGCGGAGGTGGGTCGGGGGTGAACCAGGTGTTCCAGCAGAAGCTGAACGCACAGTTCACGAGGGTCTGGTGGCGGCGGATGGCGGTGTCGGAGCGGACCTGGAAGTCGGCCCAGCCGAGTTCGTCCTTGACCTGTTTGTAGCTCTGTTCGACCCAGTGCCGCAGCCCGTAGATCCGCACGACTTCGGTGAGGTCAGCGGCCGGGTGCCGGCTGTGCTGCTCGCGGGGTGAGCCGGGGCGGGGCAGGTTGGTGGCCAAGTACCAGGTGGCGTTCTCGGGCAGGGTGGCCGGGTCGGTGGTGGCCACGACCAGCCGGATCGCGCCGTTGGGCCCCCCCAGCCCAGCTGGGCGTCGGCGGCCCACCAGGTGGTGGTGCGGCCGTCGCGGAAAGCGCGGGTGACCGGCTGCCAGTCACCGGGCTGCTCGGGACCCCGCCAGGCCAGCTCGCGGGCGGCATCGACGGGCCGGAAGGCATCTTTGTACTGCCAGCTGCCGTGGCCTCGTTTGAGGGCCATCACGAATGGCAAGTGGGCGTCGGACAGTTCACGGCGGAAGCTGTCGTGGTCGCCGTAGGCACAGTCGGCTGCTACCGCCCGGAAGGACACCCCTGCTTCTGCGGCCTGACGGGCCAGGAGGGCCCCGATCTGCAGCTTCGTACGGAATGCGGGATCACTCTTGCGGCGCGGGAAGTGGTGGGCGGGGGTGTAGGGGACGGCGTGCAGCGGGTAGTAGACCCGCTCGTCCGCCCAGCACGTGGTCACGGTGACCACACCGCGGTCGATCTTCCCGACCGAGCCCAGGTACTGCTTGCCCACGTGCGCGGTCGCATGACCGTCCTTGCGGTCACCGGAGTCGTCGACGACCAGTACCCCGCCCGGGTGCGGGGCAGTGGCCGCATCGGCCAGCAACAGCTCCAGGCGGCGGGCGTTGACCGCTTCCCGGTCCCAGGTCGACTCGGACAGGAAGAACTGCAGCCGCTGGGCTGCCGCGTGCTGGGCACCGACCACGGGTTCCGTACCGGCCAGGCAGGTGAGTGTCTTGTTCCGGTCCCGCGGCAGCAGCAGCCCGGCCAGGTACTCGCGAAACCCCCGGCGCTGAGCCAGCGTGGAGAAGAGGTCATCGAACCGGGCAGCGTACGCTTCCAACGGACCTGGAGCGGGCGTACACGGCAGCCTCTTCGTCATCTCGGGCTCCCCCAGACCGTAGTTACCGCCTTCACCTTCACGGCCTACTCCCGGACGAACCCGCCGTCAACAAACCACCGCTAGTGGTGTGTCGCTGCTTAGTTCTGGTGTGTCTGGTTGGGAGGTTGGTGCCTCAGATTCCTTCCCCTTTGCCAGACAGGGCTGTTGTCATGGGTTCGCAGAAGAAGTGGCCGGTCAGGTTGACTGCGCGGGACCGCGAGGAGTTGGTCCGGGTGACCACGACGGGTGTTCGTGGAGCCTCGATGATCATGCGTGCGCGAGTGTTGCTCGCACTGGACACCTCGGTGGGTGAGGTGGATTCCAAGGAGATGATCGCGACCCGGCTTGGCGTCTCTGGTGAGACGTTGCGGCTGGTCGCCAAGCGCTTCACCGAGACCGGCGGCGATGTTCACGCCACAATCGCACGGAAGAGGCGCGACCTGCCGCCGGTGCCCTCGCCGGTGACCGGTGAGGTCGAAGCCCGGCTGATCGCGATGGCGTGCTCCCAGCCGCCCCAGGGCTATGCACGGTGGTCACTGCGGCTGCTGGAGAAGCACGTCGCGCTGGTCGAGGACATCCCTGATCTGGACCACTCCACCATCGGGAGGATCTTAAAAAAACGGAACTGCGTCCTCACCTGAAGAAGTGCTGGACCATCCCACCACGAGCGAACGCGCAGTTCGCGGCCCGGATGGAAGACGTGCTGGCCGTCTATGCCCGGCCCTATGACCCGGCACGTCCGGTGGTGTGCATGGACGAGAAGCCCTACCAACTCCTCGACCATGCCCGCGGCCCGCTCCCGGCCCGACCTGGCCACGACGCCTGCCAGGACAGCGAGTACATCCGCTGCGGCACATGCTCCATCTTCGTGTGGGTCGAACCCTTACGCGGGTGGCGTCGCGTGCAGGCACTGTCCCAGCGGACCCGGATCGACTGGGCCGGCCAGGTCAAGCAGCTGCTGAGCGTGGACTACCCAGCAGCCGAGACCGTGGTGCTGGTGATGGACAACCTCAACACCCACGACATCGCCTCACTGTACGAGGCATTCGAACCAGAAGAGGCATTCGCCCTGACTCAACGCCTCGAGATCCACCACACGCCCAAACACGGGTCATGGCTCAACATCGCCGAGACCGAACTCGCCGCGCTGAGCAGGCAATGCCTCGACCGCCGGATCGGCGACCTCAACACACTCAACACCGAACTCTCAGCCTGGCAGAACGCCACCAACACCGACCAACGTCAGGTGGACTGGCAGTTCACCACCCACGACGCACGCATCAAACTGCGCCACCTATATCCCAAAAATTAGCCGCGACAGTCTACTACAACGGTGCCCCAGACCAAAGTCCGGGGCGCCGACTTCTTGTCGTCAACCCCTTGAGACGGATCGGCAAGGCGGTGCCGACACGGCACCGAGCGCGACAGGTTCGATAATGCCAAAGGAGTTCGGATGAGGGCCAACGCGCAGTTCAGGCGACTGCCGAACAAGACGCGGGTGACGTGATCACAACTGGGTCCACGGGCGAGCCTCGCCTCCCGTCAACGGCACCCACACCGACCCGGATGGACCATGCTCCTCGATGTCCTCCAGGACAACGGCTCCCAGCTGAACCTCGCGGGCGAGGGCCGCGACGAGTGGATGCTGAGCGGCCATCGCCTGCAGATCGCGGATTCGATTCTCCAGTCTGGGTCGGGAGGCGCCGGTGAGGACGAAGAGCACGCGGGGGAAGACCGGGTACCAGCGCAGCCACGCAGGTCCGGTGGAGGCCGGCCGGCGGCGGCCGACGGGCTGGGCTTCGTACTGGAAGAGCCTCGCGTACTCGATCAGTTTCACGGCCAGGCGCTCGCTGCTCATCGTGCTGCGATCGACTTCCACGAACGCGCGCAGCTTCCGCCGGTGTCCGCCGTCGACGACCGTGCAGTTCCTGCAGGGGCCTGCGCTTGATGCCGGTGCTAACCCAGGGGCCGCCGCCCTGGTAGGCGAGGTCGGCCAGGATGGGAATGCCCTGGCGCTCGCAGATCCGGATGATCCGGTGGGTGCGGGCAGCGGTCAGGTCGTGCGCTCGGCCCGGCAGGGCGGGTGAGAGCCACAGCAGCCGGCCGCCCGGATCGGTGACCACCTGCACGTTCACCCCGTGCCGACGGTGCTTGGCAGAGTAGTCGGCCCGTCCGTCGCCGACCCGGTCGCACTCGGCGAGCGTGCCGTCCAGCAGGACGAGGTCGGGGTCGGCCTCGCGCAGGACCTTCAACAGACCCGGCCCCCGTTCGGCGAGCAGGCGGATGACCGCGCTGGTGTAGGCATGGGCGGGGGACTCGCTGATCCCGAACCCGGCAGCGATCTTCGCCAGGGTCGTGTGTTCGCGCAGGTACACCAGTGCCACCATCGCGCGCTGAGACGGGCGGAGCTTGCAGCGCCGGTCGCCCTCACGGGTGACAACGAGCATGGTCACCCACTCCACGAGCGCATGAGGCAGGTCGAGTGCGGCAGGATAGATGACCAACGAGGCCCCCGAGCAACGTGGTTGAGACGTCAGACATCTCCATCAACAGCCCAGGGGCCTCGCCCGTTGCGCTTCCCCGGCCGTCACCTGATCGGTGGCCAACTCGAAGAAGCTCAGTGTTCGCGACGTACGCGTCAGTCGGGAAGCTGCAGGCGCACGTGGCCGGCCTGGGCGCGTTCGACTTGATGGTCGTGGACGAGGCGCACCGGACTAGCGGGGACGGGCTCAAGCCGTGGGCTGCCGTGCACGACCAGCAGAAGATCCCGGCCGCGCGCAGGTGTCTGGGTCAGACCTCGGGCGGCCGGTCGTAGGCGGCGAGCGTCGCCCGGTTCGTCGACGCGTCCTGGAACACGAGCTCCCACGGGCCCGTGTTGACGTCGAACTCCTTGCCGAAGCCCACCCACTTGCCTGTCATACGGCGCCCGGTCGGCTCGACGAGCAGCTGAACCGCACCGTGATAGCGGGCTCCCCGGTAGTAGCCGTCGGTTGCGGTCTGCTCGGTCCACGTGCCGGTGGCGACGTGCCCGTCGATCTCCAGGTCCATCGTCAGCGGCGAGTTGGGGTTCGACGACCCGTTCGGCAGGGAGCGGGCGGTGAGCCGGTTGCCGTGCTGGAGGAGCACGACGTAGTGCAGGCCGGTGAAGGCGGCGTCCCGCCCGGAGCTGAAGTACTCGTACTTCGACAGCCACACCCCGGAGTAGTTGCGGTGCGCGCCTTGGGGTTCGCCCTGCGGAGTCGGGGTCGTAGGAGTGACGGCGGGGGCGGGGGCCTCCATGTCGTGGCCGCCGTGGCCGTCCTCGGTGACGCGGGCCATGGGCACAGTGATGGTGAAGCCGAGGGATTCCAGCGGGAGGCCGGTGACGGCTTCCAGGGCGCGGGCGTAGACCGGGCGCGGGGCCGTGGTGGTGCCGGACTCCCAGCGCTGGACGAGCCGCTTGTTGGCGTCGTTGGGCTGTCCGGCGCGGTTGCCGGCGTCGCGGATGGCGCGGGCGAAGTCGTCCTGGGACATGAGCAGGCCCATGCGGGCCGCTCGCAGTGCGCTGTTCGGTGTGGCCATACGAATCACGGTAGACCTCCACTGCATGGAATGACACCGAAATGACGCCCGGCATGTCGCCGGTTTGACGTCTGCAAGGACGCCGCGCAACTCCCTGTAACGGGAGGACCTTGAATCCGGATGGCGTCCCGTGTGATGGTGTAGGCGATCATTCTCCGGTGGTGTTCGGGGTGCCGGGGAGCGCGCGGGTGGTGTTCCCGGCGTGTTCGTCGGCGTAGATGGCGGTCATGCTGCCCTCGGGGAGGTAGCGGCGGGGGAAGGCGATCCACTCGTCGTGTAGTTCGCTGAGGATGGCGGTGACCAGGCGCTGGAGTGCGGCGGGGTTGGGGAAGACCTGGACGACGTCGGTGCGGCGTTTGATCTCCCGGTTCAGTCGTTCCAGGGGGTTGGTGGACTGGATCTTTTTCCAGTGCTGGAGGGGGAAGACGGCGAACGCGGTCAGGTCTTCCTTCGCGTCCAGGAGCATTTCTTTGACCTTGGGGAACTGCTCGCCGAGCATGTCGGCGACGGTGTCCAGCTGGGCTTGGACCGCTTGGGCGGTGGGCTGGGCGAAGACGGTGCGGATGGTCGCGGCGACCATCTCGCCGGTCCCCTTGGGGATGTGTGCGAAGCAGTTGCGCAGGAAATGGACACGACAGCGCTGGTAGGCGGATCCCAGCATGACCTTGCGGATCGCCTTGACCAGGCCGCTGTGTGGTCGGCGATGACCAGGCGCACCCCGGACAGGCCGCGCTCGCGCAAGGAGCGCAGGAACTCGGACCAGAATGCCTCGCTCTCGCTGTCGCCGACAGCGGTCCCGAGGACCTCGCGGCCGCCGTCCTCGGTGATGCCGGTGGCGATGACCACGGCCTGGGAGACGATCTGGTGGTTCACCCGTACCTTGCAGTACGTCGCGTCCAGGTAGATGTAGGGGAACCGGGTGTGGTCCAGGGGCCGGGTGCGAAAGGCGGTCAGCGGCTCGTCCAGCTCGCCGCAGATCCGGGAGACCTCGCTCTTGGATATCCCGCTGTCCCCGCCCAGGGCCTTGACCAGGTCGTCGACGGAGCGGGTGGAGACTCCGTGGACGTAGGCTTCCATGATCACGGCGTAGAGTGCCTGGTCGATGCGGCGCCTGCGCTCGAGCAGGCTGGGGAAGAAGCTGCCGGTGCGGAGCTTGGGGATCTGAAGGTCCAGGTCGCCGGCCTGCGTGGTCAGGGTCTTGTCGCGGTGCCCGTTGCGGAACGCCGTTCGCGAGGCAGTGTGCTCGTTCCACTCGGCACCGATGTGCGCGGCGGTCTCGGCCTCGATCAGTTCCTGCAGCATCCGCTCGGCCACACTGCGGACCAGCTCGATTCCATCGGACGAGCGTAGTGACCGAAGCAACCGCAGTAAGTCATCCTGGGACAGGGCCATCGTGCACTCCCATCGCTTGAACTGGCGTTTTAGCAGGGAGAGTTGCACGGTGGCCCACCCCTTGGTCAGGGAGCGGCCACCCCCATCAGGCGTGCGCCCCGGGCAGACACCCGCGCACACCCACACCTCGATCGCCTACACCACGTCGCAGGACGCCATCTGAATCCGTGACCGATACAGGCAGCGACAGCGCGCACCCCGGCCTAACCGTCAGCGTCTACCGGATCAACCCGGTGACACTGGAGCGCACGCCCGTGCGCACGCGGGCCCTCGCACCGCTGGACATACCCGTCATGAGCCTGGCCTTTCCCCCGTGCGAGTGCCCGCGCTGCCGTACCGCGGGAGCGTCTCGGTGAGCCCGATGTGGGACGACCGCGAGGAACGCGACGCCGGTATCTGCTGCGCCTGCGGCGTTCACACCGCCGACGGCATAGTCCGCTGGATGCCCCGCAGTTCCGGGCCCGACGTCCGCCTGATCGTCCACGCCAGGGGCGAGGACTGCACCCCGCCGGAAACCGACCCGCCCCTCCGGCTGGCCCGCCGCCCCGCCAGCCGCTGAAGCTCCTCCCGCCGCCGTGCGGGAGGCCAGACGCCCTCAATCCCGAGGGCGCTCGTCCACACAACAGGAGGACAACGTGATCACCGCGTTAGAACGTCCCGTGGGCACCACCGACCCCGCCGCCCTGGTCGACCCCGAGGTGACTGGCCGGCTCGTCCGCCGCATAACCGTCGACCACCCGGACGTCGGCGAGGCGACCGCGCGCCGCATCGTCGGCCAGGCGGCCGCGTTCGTCGCCGCCTCCGGCCCGGAGCCCGGACGGATGCTCGTCCCGAGCCGCATGGTTGATATCGGGTGGCACGCGTTCATCCTGCACACCGTCGACTACGCCCACTTCTGCCAGCGGGTCGTCGGCCACTTCGTCCACCACGTTCCGACCGGTGAAAACGAAGCTCCCGAGGGCGGCGCCGCCGCGGCCCGGGAGCGCACCCTCGCCGCCATCACGGCCGCCGGGTACACCGTCGACGAGGAGCTGTGGCCGGACATGGCCGACTGCAACCAGTGCCACGCCGGATGCCACGACAGCCCCAAGAGCGGCTGACACGGCAGCACCATCTGTAAGACACTCCAGCCGTCCGGCCCCAGCCGGGCGGCTGGCCCTATGAGCGGAGACCACGTGACAGACACGGCGATCGCCTGGGACACCTACTCACGGCAGCGGCCCGAGCGCCGACCGGTGAACTCCCGCGGCGAGACGACCTGGTTCAACTGGACCCAGTACGAAGACCACGGCCCCGGCGCCGAGTTGCTCGACCTGCCCGCCGAAGGGCGCGTCCTGGACCTGGGCTGCGGCAAGGGCGGCAACGCGGCACACCTGGCCTCGCTCGGCACGCACACCGTCGGCGTGGACGTCTCGCATGTGCAGCTGCGCGCGGCCGGCCAACGGTGGGGCGAGGTGCCGGGGCTGGAGCTGCACCACACGGAGGCGATCGCCTACCTGCAAGGCGCCGGGGAGCCGTTCGACGCGGCCTACTCGGTGTACGGGGCCGTCTGGTTCACCGACCCGGACCTGCTCCTGCCCGTCCTGCGTGAGCGACTGCGGCCGGGCGGCCGACTGGTGTTCTCGCAGCGGCCGCCGGTGGAAGGCTGCTACGGCTGCCAGGCCTCATACATCCCGCGCGGCGCCAACGAGGACCCACTCCTAGTGAAGCGCTGGGACTACGAGCCCGCGGTGTGGGTTCAGCTGCTCACTGAGCACGGGTTCGTAGAGGCGCGGGCCGCGGTCCTCCCGGCGCCTCCTGGACAGCGCAAGGTCGGCACCCTGATCGTGTCTGCCCACGCCTGACCGCGGCCCGTGTTGCGGACTTGTGGCAGTGAGCTTCTTCGAGTTGGCCACCGATCAGGTGACGGCCGGGGAAGCGCAACGGGCGAGGCCCCTGGGCTGTTGATGGAGATGTCTGACGTCTCAACCACGTTGCTCGGGGGCCTCGTTGGTCATCTATCCTGCCGCACTCGACCTGCCTCATGCGCTCGTGGAGTGGGTGACCATGCTCGTTGTCACCCGTGAGGGCGACCGGCGCTGCAAGCTCCGCCCGTCTCAGCGCGCGATGGTGGCACTGGTGTACCTGCGCGAACACACGACCCTGGCGAAGATCGCTGCCGGGTTCGGGATCAGCGAGTCCCCCGCCCATGCCTACACCAGCGCGGTCATCCGCCTGCTCGCCGAACGGGGGCCGGGTCTGTTGAAGGTCCTGCGCGAGGCCGACCCCGACCTCGTCCTGCTGGACGGCACGCTCGCCGAGTGCGACCGGGTCGGCGACGGACGGGCCGACTACTCTGCCAAGCACCGTCGGCACGGGGTGAACGTGCAGGTGGTCACCGATCCGGGCGGCCGGCTGCTGTGGCTCTCACCCGCCCTGCCGGGCCGAGCGCACGACCTGACCGCTGCCCGCACCCACCGGATCATCCGGATCTGCGAGCGCCAGGGCATTCCCATCCTGGCCGACCTCGCCTACCAGGGCGGCGGCCCCTGGGTTAGCACCGGCATCAAGCGCAGGCCCCTGCAGGAACTCACCCTCACCGAGAAGACCCTCAACCGGGCCCTGGCCGCGGCACGGGCACCGGTCGAACGCGGCGTCGCACGCCTGAAGTCCTGGCGGATCTTCCGCAGATCCCGATGCAGTCCAAACCGCATGACGTCAATCGCCAAAGCCGTCCTCACCCTGGAGCGGCAACGCTGAAGAAGCTCACTGTTCCCGAAGCGGTTGTTGCCTGCGGAAACGACGGTCCGGCGGCTGCTGGCCCGCATCGACGGCGACGCGCTGGACCGGGCGGTCGGACGCTGGCTCGCCCACCGCCGCCCGAAGGCGACCGGGCTGCGCGGCCTCGCAGTGGACGGCAAAAGCCTGCGCGGCGCGGCAAAAGCGAAGGGCCGCAAGATCCACCTGCTCGCCGCACTGGAGCACGCCACCGGCCTGGTCCTGGCCCAGCTGGACGTCGGCGAGAAGACGAACGAGATCACCTGCTTCCAGCCGCTGCTGGACACCGTCGCCGACCTGGCAGGATTCGTCGTCACCAGCGATGCGATGCACACCCAGCGCGAGCACGCCGACTACCTCCTGGGCCGCAGCGCCCACTACATCGTGATCGTCAAGGCAACCAGAAGAAGCTGCGCCGACAGCTCAAGTCCCTTCCTTGGAAGGACATCCCGCTCCAGGGACGCACCCGGGGCATCGGCCATGGCCGCTCGGAGATCCGCCGGATCAAGGTCGCCACCGTGAACAGCCTCCTCTTCCCCGGAGCCCGCCAGGCTCTCCAGATCAAGCGCCGGCGCACCGACCGCAAGACCGGCAAGACCACCGTCAAGACGGTCTACGCCGTCACCAGCCTGACCGCCGAGCAGGCAGGCGCGGCCCAGCTCGCCGAACTCGTCCGCAACCACTGGAAGATCGAGGCCCTGCACCATGTCCGCGACACCACCTTCGCCGAGGACGCCTCCCAGCTGCGGACCGGCAACGCGCCCCGCGCGATGGCCACCTGGCGCAACCTCGCCATCGGAGCCCTCCGCACGGCCGGAGTGAAGAACATCGCGGCCGGCCTCCGCCGCAACGCCCGCGACCCTCGCCGCCCCCTCGCACTCCTCGGCCTCGGATGATCACGAACCGGACGTCATGCGACTACGCCGAGGCCCTGGGGTCGGGGGTTGTCGGCCTCGGCTGTTCTTGGGGGCCTCCAGTCCAAAGTTGTGATGGGTTGTGACTAAAGTTGTATCGGCCTTTTCCTTTCGGCTTGCGGGTAACGCCCGGGTGAATACTTTAGGCGCAAAACAGGGTGTGTCGCTCGCGGGTCTTAATGGGTATGGAGCACACGGTTGCCTGTCGGGGATCTGCAAGAAGCGGAACATCCCCGCTGTCGGTGGGAGATTCTGGCAGGCGGTCGTGGCGGCATCATTTCTCATTTCGCACAGAACAAGTGTCAGTCCCCTGTATGCGCGGGAAAATGGAATTGCGTGAGTGCAGTAGCAAGAAGGGAAAGAAGATGAGCATGAAGAAGCAGCATGGCCGGCACCGCCTGGAGAAGCAGACAGACCGGCGTAAGCGTGTCTTTCCTGCGACTGCCGCTGTCCTGGCTGTAACGGGCGGTCTTCAGTTGGTGAACGCCACTGTCAGCTCTGCCGAGGTGGTTCCCTGGGTGGAGGATGGGAAGCGGGTTTTCACGCCGACTGACGAGGATGGCCATTTGTATCATAGTCAGGCGCATTCTAATGGTAATTATGATGCCGCCACCATGGCCAGGGTGAATCGAGTCCTGGGGAGGAGTTTTGATCGCCTGAACAGTAATATCGGGTTTGATCTCTACCGCCCGACTGAAGCAAATCACAAGTCTCCGCAGGTGACTGTTGAGGTGGGAGATCTTGGCATGAAGCCGTACGAGGAGGCCGCGGATAGGGGGGCCAGTCAGGAGGAGCTCGAGAGCATTAAAACGAGAGAGGGTTCCACATTCGGAAGAGGTAACGCGCATAATGGTGTCGTGACCCTTGACGGGTATGAATTCTCTGATGAGTCGATTGATAATCGATTCGTGCGCGATAAGAGGATGACTGGCGGTGGCGCAATGGTTTACGACAACGCCAAGGGTTCCCTTCCGGTGGATGACAATAGCGACGGGAAGGTCGATTATTATTGGATTAGAGGGGATCAGGGGGATGTGTACAGGCAGTACATGGAGGAATTCCCTTTGCAGCACCATACCACTCATGAAATTGTCCACACTGGAGGCGAGTATCACGCTTCCAGCACAACGCATGCGCCGAACGCAAAGAATGCAACATGGGACGAGCTCATGATTGGAGAAGACACTAAGGATGGTATCCTGCCGCCGGCGAACGGGGCGTTGCTGCCTTATACGGTGCTCGACCCGAGCCCGGATGAAACTAGAGTACTGAAAGAGAACTATCCGCAGCCACAGGCAAAGGTGTCGCCCGGTAGCCCTGAATCCGGGAGCAGCGGACAGGTCGGTGATAATGCTGTGGCTAAACATCAGGATTCGCAGAAGAATTCAGAACCCCATGAAAGTGAAGCGCCGCGCCTCGTGTTCAATGGGACCGCCGTCTATGACCCGAAGACTGGCTCCTATACGGAGCGTAATTACTATGAATCACAGCATGGGCCGGTCGGCGAAAACCTGAGCCCTGACCCGGTGGCCGATGGGACACATCAGGGCGCCCGGCCTGGCGGGCAGGCTGACTCCGCGGCCGAGCGGGAATGGCACGGCCAGAAGGGCGACTGGCTGGGGGACTTCACACTGAACGGCACGGGGCAATGGAGCGGACGCTGGACGCAGTTGCAATCGCAGGATGAGCAGCAGCGGGGCCTGCACCCAACGACAGTCGAGACCAGCACCTCGGGCCCGCACGAATGGAGTGGTCGGCAGGGGGATTGGCGGGGAAATTGGCGACTGGACGACAAGGGCCAGTGGCAGGGCCAGTGGACGCCAGCGGCGCAGGATCAGCAGGAGGCATCCGGCCGGTCGAAGGGGCAGAGCTCGAACCAGCAGGTGGCGTCCCCAGGTTCGGAGACCAGTAGCACCCCCACGGATGGTTCGGGCGCGAGCAGCACCGCCGCAGGCAGCACGACTGATGGTTCGTCTGCTTCCGGTGGCACCACGACCGGCGGCGCCGAAGGGATGGGCGGCACTGCCGCCGGCAGCACTCCTCCCGGGGAAGGGGCGGGCAGTTCGACCGGCGGCGCTGGTTCGGGTGCCTCAGGTGCTGCTGCAAGCAGTTCTACCGCAGGTGGTATTGCTGCCGGTGGCTCGACGGCCGCCGCAGGGATCAGCGCAAGTGGTCCGGGTGCGCTGACTGCTGCAGGCGAGACACTCACCACCAGTGCTGTGACAGGCAGTCTGGGAGCCACGCCTGCGTCTGGCACTGTCGCGGGTGGTTCGGGCGCTGCTGGCGCCGCTGCTGGCGGTCTGTCCGATGGTTTGGTTGCGGGTGGTGCCGGTAGCGGTGGTTTGGCCGCTGGTGGTGCCGGTATGGGTACTGTCGGCAGTGCGGTTGCGGCGGGCGGTGCTGCGGAGGGTGCGACGGGTGGCGGCACCGCTGTGAACGCTGCCGCGGACACAGCGGAGGGGGCGAAGCTGTCGGCCGGGGCTGCGGCGGGCGGGCAGGTGCAGGGTCTGCAGCAGGCTGATTCGCTGCCGGCCGCGGGGGCCCCGCAGGCTCAGCAGGCCGCTCAGCCCGCTGGGGCCGTTCAGCCTGGTGTGCAGTCGACTGATCTCTCGGTGCAGTCGGGGCTGCAGGTGCTGGGCGGGGGCGCGGGTGATGTGTGGGGCGGGCAGGCGGGTTCGCCTGACGCACAGTCCGGTTCGATGCCCGGTGTGCAGGCAGGGCAGTCCGGCGCGGCCAGTTGGTGGAACCAGTCCGTCACAGACGTGGCTGCACCCGGTGCGGGCCAGGCTGCCGGCTCAAGTGTGAGCTCCACGGGCCTGGCCGCTGCTTCGGCTGCTTTCGGGGGCGGGCAGGCCGCGCTGAGTGCCGACAGCTCGGCTCCGGCGGATTCAGGCTGGCAGGGTCTGCAGGGCAATGGTGCGCAGTCCCCTGATGCCTGGAGCCAGCAGGACCAGCAGGCCCCCCAGACTGGCTGGAACTCCACCGGCACCGACCAGGGCAACGGCTGGAACCAGAACGCCAACTGGGGTCAGAACGACGGCAGCTACAACAACAACGGCTACAACACCAGCAGCTACAACAACACTGGAGGCTACGGCACGGGCAGCAACGGCGGCGGCTACGAAACCGGCGGCAACGGCGGCGGCTACGAAACCGGCGGCAACGGCGGCGGCTACGAAACCGGCGGCAACGGCGGCGGCTACGAAACCGGCGGCTACGGCACGGGCAGCAACGGCGGCGACACGGGTGGCGACAGCGGTGGTGGTTCGTTGTGACATCTCAGCCAGGGTGGTGACATCCACACGGCTGTCGGCGTGTGGGCACGTGTGAGGGGGCGTGGAGCGGCGTTCCCCACGCAACCCCACAGGCCAGTCCAGCCCCGAGGAAACCGCTTCACCGAGGAGGCCCGCCAGCACCGCGAGCAGCTGGAGACCGACACCGCCGAGAAGATCCGGCAGGTGGAGGAAGCCGCCGACCAGCGTGTGGCCGACGCCGAGGCCGGCCGGGCGCAGAACGAGGCAGCGCGCCAGGTGGTGAACGCGATCTTCTGCCAGAACCGGACGGGCTGCCAGTGGCGCTGTCTGCCTCATGACTTCCCGGCCTGGCCGGCGGTGTTCTACTCCTTCCGCCTGTGGCGCGAGGACGGGCTCGACCAGCGGATCCAGGATCTCCTGCGCTGCCAGGTACGGGAGAGAGCCCGGCGATTAGAGGACCCGTCCCTGGTGATCCTCGACACCAGTCCGTCCGCGCGGCCGCGGGTGTCCCGAAGAGCACGACGGGACTGGACGCCAACAAGAAAGTGTCGGGGCGCAAGCGGGGACTGGCCGTCGACGTTCTGGGGCTGATCATCGACGTCGTGGTGCCGGCCGCCTCCGCCCATGACAACGCCGCCGGCACCGTCCTGCTCGGTCAGGCGGCCGCGCGGTGCGGGATGCGCCTGGAGAAGGCTCTGGTGGACCGGGGCTTCAAGGACGAGGTTCTCGTCCGCGGGGCCCTGCTGGACATCGACGTCGAGGTCGTCCGCCGCAACCGCGCAGACCAGGGCAAAGGCTTCGTCCCGCAATCGAAGCGGTGGATCGTGGAGCAGGTCAACGGCACGTTGATGCTGCACCGCCGCCTCGCCCGCGAGTACGACCACCGCCCCGACACCTCCGCCTCGCGCGTCTACTGGGCTTCCATTGCAGACATGGCCCGCCGCTCACCCGCGGACGGCGAAGCAGCGCTCGCGCGGCGTCCCGGTGTGGTGGCGATGGACGTGGTGATGCGCTCGATGCGGGGGATGACGGCCTTGATCCGGCCGGTGTTCTGTCGCGGGCAGGTCAGCAGGAACTCGCCCTCCCGGCCCTTGCGGCCGACGGGGGACAGGCCGGTGGTCACCAGCCGCAGCAGTTCGCCGTCGTTCGGGTCGAGGCCCACGAACTCCAGACCGCGGTGGGCGCGTTCGCGGTCGGTGGTGCGGGCGAGCGCGCGGTAGGCCATCAGGCCGCGGTCGGGGCCGAGTTCGGCGGCGTCGTGGGAGGCGGTGAGGAGACCGGCGCCGTGCTTGCGGCCGTCGTGGAGGATTTCGTGGACCAGGGCGGTGCCCTCGGCCGACGAGGTGAGCCAGTACAGCTCGTCGGCGACTACGGCGGTGAACCGTTCGGGGTCCTCGAAGGCTGTCTGCCGGGCGAGCGCGGCGATCAGGTAGAGCACCGCGCGGCCGATGAGGGCCTCCAGCGGCTGCTGGTGCAGGACTTCCGGGTTGTCGAACGCGGCCTTCGGCGGCAGCTTCAGCCCCGCCGTCGTGATCACGATCATGTCGGAGGTGCTGGACGCGTCCAGGTGCACCGGCGGCAGCGTGGGGTCGAATACCATCCGCGCCAAAGAGTTGGTGGCGACGACGCGGACGAGACCGGCGAGCGCGGATGCCGCGTCCTGCCGCTTGCCCACCTCGCTCTTGGCCATCTCTTCAAGGACTTCCAGCACGCGGTGCATGGACGGGGCGTTGCTGGCCCCAGCCTGCTCGACGGCGTGGTGCAGGACCTCCCCATGGGTGCTCATCGGGCCGATCCCGAGCTGCAGGGTGAGGTAGGACAGGGCGTAGTGGCGGCCCTCGGGGCCGTCGAAAATGCGCAGCGGGTCGATGGACACCTCGGCCTGGGCGGCGTCGATGATCTGGACGCGCCCCTTGGCGGCGGTGCGGGCGAAGGTCGCCCATTCGCGTACGGGGGTGCGGTCGATGCAGATCGCGCAGCCGCCGCGCGCCCACACCGCCTCCGCGATCAGCTTCTGCAGGACGCTTTTGCCCGCGCCGAGGTCCCCGACGATGCCCATGGAGGCGGATGCGTCGACCTTGGGAGCGTCGGCCACGTTGATCATGACGGGGCGGGTGGTGCCGCTGTCCAGGTCGATGCCGAGGAACATGCCGTTCGGGTCGCCGACCTCGGAGGCGGTGAAGGCCCCGCCGAGGGCCCAGTCTTCGGAGATCTGGTGCTGGGTGAACTCCCGCACCACACCCGGGCGTACGGTGCCGGGCAGACCGAGTGTGAACAGGGCCTCTTGCAGGCCGGCCGGGCGCACGGCGCGGTAGTCGGCGCCACCCAGCAGCGCCGCCAGGGCGCGGGCCCGGGCGTCGCACACGGCGGCGGTCGGCCCCCACACCGTCAGCACGGTCACGGACTGCACCTCGACCTCGACCGAGGTGCGGGCAAGGCGGGCGTCCAGCTCGCCCAGGTCGCGGGCGGCCTCGGTGAGCGAGGCCGGCATGCCGGTGGGGCGGGCGTCGTACTGGTCGGCCTGGTCGATGAGTTCGTTCTTCTTGCGCCGCACCTGGTCGCGGGCCTTCTCTGCCGGGACGAGGGTGAGGTCGACGGTGTAGTCGACGGGGAAGTCGAGGGTTTCCAGCTGGGCGAACAGGTCGGCGGCGTCCTGGCTGACCGCGGGCGGGCACTCGGCCAACGCGAGTTGCGCCTGGTAGCCCACCCCGGCGTCGGATTCGACCTGCAGCCAGCGCCGTCCGAGCGGCGAGCCGGTGTTCACCCGCCACCAGGCCTTGCGCCCGGACCGCGTGATCCGGCCGGAGCTCCCCAGCTCGTCGACGTCGTCCAGGTCGGGGTCGACGCCGCCTTCCTGCAGGCGCACTTGGCCGAGGTCGGCGTAACTGGGGGAGCGCAGCACACCGTCGCGCAGCTGCCCGCCGTACAGGTCGCTGGCTTCGGCTTCCGCCAGCAGCGGCTCTGCCAGGCCGCGGTGCAGGGCGTGCTGGATCATCCACACGATCTCGGCCGGGCGGGCCGGGCGGAAGGCGATGCCGCCGGCGAGCGCGGCCTCCACGTGGGAGGCCTGCTCGCGGTAGGCAGTCACCTCCCGCTGCTGCACCGGCGCGGGCTGTATGCCGAGCATCGCAGTCAGCTCCGCCCAGGCCGCGCCGAGGGAGGCCGACACCTGCAGGCCGCCTGCCTCGGTCTGCAGCGGTACCGCAAGCCACAGGGTGCGGTGGTGCATCTCCTGGTCGTCGAGCAGATCCAGGGTCGCCTCGACGTTCTCCACCCACGGATGCCGGCCCGCGCCCGGTGCCGTCTCAGCCGGCTCGATGCCCTCGATCATCTTGAGGGCGACCTCGCCGGGGTCGACCTGCGCACACAGCCCGAACAACCTGGGTGCTCCGGACAGCGACCGCACCAAATGTGTGATCTTGGCGAGCTGTTCGTCACGGACCGCGGCGGGCACGTAGGTGCCCTGAACGGTCTCCTCGTGCTGTCCCTGCGCGTCCGGGCCTGGGTGCAGGCGGTAGACGGCGCACACGCTGCCGTGCGTCGACCAGAGAAGGTGCCCGGCGATGTGACGGATCGGAACTCTCACCGCACACCCCCGCCCTGCTCGGCGAGCGCGAGCAGCTGCTGAACCCCCGACACCGGCCCCACCGGCACTGCGGGAGCAGTCGGCTTAGTGCGGTGTCGCGGGGCCGAGTGGCTGGCGGCCGGGTTCGGGTGCGGCGCCCGGTCGATACGCGGCCGCACCGCAGGGGACGGTGAGGCGGCCGAGGCGGGGACGGGCGCGTCCTCGATCGTGAAGCCGCCGATCAGCGGGCGGGGAGCGCGGTCGCGGGCGGCACGCCCTCCGATCCGCCCTCCCTTCGGCTGCCACAGGAGCAGCACCCAGCCCAGCGCCGCCTGCAGCGGAGCACGGCCGCGGATCTTCGGACGGCGGACCGCCCAGATCGACAGCAGCCACGCCGCCGGGGGAACGGGCCCCGTCCACGACCACCAGCTGATCGTCTTGATCAGAAGGAAGCCGCCACCGACGGCGACCGCGATCTGTGCAGGCGTGTACGGGCCGAGGGGGATCTTCCAGTCCGCGACTTTTCCCAGTACCCAGGGATGGCGACGGGCGGCGGTGTAGAAGCGCCCGACCCGGCCCGCAGCGGCCGCGCTCACAGCCAGCCTCCGACACCAGTGGAGTCCTCTCGGACGGGGGCAGAACCGTGCACGATGCCGGGGACAGCGGGCGCGCCCTTGGCCGGGTTCTTGACCTCGTCTTCGAACATGTCCGAGAGGTCCTCGCGGGAGTTGTATAACCCCAGCGCGATGATCATCAGCAGCAGGGCGCCGATGCCGGCCTTGAGGCTGAATTTCTGGATCATGATGACGACGACGAGCACGAGCAGACCGGCCTGCAGGCCCTTGGTCGCCCAGTCCTTGAACATGTTGATCCAGCTGTCGCCGAGGTCGTCCAACTGACCGGCGAGGATCACGCTGTTCACCGTGTTCATCGGGCGCCCCCGTTCAGGGCCGTGCCGGACTCGAGCGCCGAGACTTCCCAGCGGCCCGAGCGGGCCGTGAGCGCGAGCTCGTACGCCAGCGGCCACCGTCCGCCGGTGTCCCGGGCTTCCACCTGTGCGAGGACACGGACCTTGGTGCCGTCGGCCGGCACCTGCTCCGCGGCCTCCTCGACGGCGGACACCTGCTGCACGTCGACTGCCGTGTACGGGGCGGGGGAGACCGGGGACAGGCTTACGCCGGGGGCGAGGTAGCGGTCCGCCTCTCCGGCACCGGTCAGGTAGGCGGCGAGGAACTCCCCGACGGCCGCCGACAGATCACCCTCCGGGACACTCACGCCGTACGACGACTTCGGCACCTCGGCCCGGACCGGGCCGGCCACCACACTGGGCGCACCGGTCACGGCGAACGAGGCGCCCGCGTGATCGGCGGTCACCGGCACCGCGTAGTACCGCACCGATCCGTTGCCGTACTGCGCAGCCACCGTCACTGACCACGCGCCGTCCGCGCGCTGCGCACTGCGCACTGCCGTCACGGACTGAGGCGTCGACTGCGCATCCGCATCCGCAGCCGGGTCGGGCAGTTCGACGTCCGGCGCCATCGACTGTGCAAGCCGCGCCTGCGCACTCGAGGCGTCATCCGCGCTGCTGCGCAGCCACGCGTGGAGGAACAGCTGCGCATAGCCGGCCGGATCGGCGGCCTGCGCCGTGGTGTGCACGGCGGCGGTGGGCTTGGACGGGGTGGCCGCCTCGACCGTGGTCGGGGTGGAG
This sequence comes from Streptomyces sp. V4I8, assembly GCF_041261225.1. Classification (GTDB taxonomy): domain Bacteria; phylum Actinomycetota; class Actinomycetes; order Streptomycetales; family Streptomycetaceae; genus Streptomyces. The sequence continues at coordinate 12,773 of NZ_JBGCCN010000005.1, read as the reverse complement.
GTGATGGCGACGCCCAGAGCGATGGGGCCGGCCGCGATGACGGTCCAGACCGCCAGGCGCGACAGACGCACTCGGCGCCGCATCGCCTCCAGCCTGGCGCCTGCCGCCATCGGAGCAGCGGCCTCGCGTTCCGCGGCCTGCTTGCCACGAGACATAGTCAAACTCCCAGGTCAGAACGAACGTTTCTGACCTTGAGAAAACCCGCGGGCCCCGACCCGACCACCGACCACGAACCCCCGACCACGGTCACGATGGGGACACGAAGTCCATGGTCGGGGTCATGGTCGGCCCGACCACAGGCCCGACCATGGGCCAGCCGCGAGTGGGAACCGGCGCGTCCTGGCCGCCACAAGCCCGCAGCGCCGATGGCCGCAGTGGCCTTCCTGCCGCACGGACACCCGCCCCCCGCACCAGTGCGCAGACGGTCGCCGCCAAGGGCCGCGGCAGAGCCTGCGCAGTGCGGCACCCGAACCTGCGCACGAAAAGATCAGAAAGCCTCGGGCGGGGCTGCGCAGCCGCTCAGCACCACCCGACTGCGCACGACCCTCGACCGGTTGCGCAGCCCCGTTGCGCAACCGCCCGTCCGGCGATGCGCAATCGGGCGGCTCACCCCGCACAGCCCTCGGCTGAAGGCGCGTGGTCGCCCCGACCATGAGCCCGACCACGGCAGCTAGACGGCGGCGTTGCCGGATCGTGACCGATGGTCGGGGTTGGTGGCCGTCAGCCTGGTCGGGGTCGTCGGGTGAGCTGTCGGCATGGAACACATGCACGCCCCGACCGCCAGGACCACTGGCCGCCTCACCTCGGCGAGCCCGGTGCGCCGCTGTGGCGATCGTGCACGCCCGGCTCTGGGGGGCACGGCGGTGAGCCGCTTCGGGCCGGGGATCCGCCGGGGGGTGATGGCGGCCGATCAGTTCACCCAGGTCGCCAACGCGCTGTTCCGTGATTCGCAGTTGTCGTTCAAAGCGAAGGGGATCTTCGGGTACGTCAGTACGCACACCAACGGCTGGCAGGTGACGATCGCCGACCTCGTCCGCCTGGGTCCGGACGGACGGGAAGCGGTACGCACCGGCCTGCGGGCGCTTGAGGCGCAGGGTTACCTGATCCGTGAGCGCCTGCGCCGCCCGGACGGCACCCTCGGCGAGATCGTCTACGGCATCACCGACCGCCCGGCCACTCTGGACATCGCGCTGATCGAAGCCGACTTGGTGATCGCGTCCCCGCAGGCCGGGCACGCCGGCGGGTTCGGGGCGGGGATCCGCCGGGGCGTGATGGCGGCCGATCAGTTCACCCAGATCGCCAACGGCCTGTTCCGCACCACCGAGTTGTCCTTCAAGGCCAAGGGACTGTTCGGGCTGCTCTCCACGCACCGGGAGGGCTGGCGGATGACCGTCACCAACATCGCCCGCCGCGGCCGCGATGGTGAATCAGCCGTCAAGAGCGGGCTGAAGGAACTGGAGAAGCACGGTTTCCTCGTGCGGGAACGCGAGCGCGGCGAGGACGGAACCCTCGGCGCGGCCGCGTACTTCATCACCGAACTGCCCGCCCCGCAAAACAGCAGGTCCGGGCCAGAGTCGGGTTTTCCACCAGTGGATGACCCTACGTTGGCTGATCGGCCCACTAAGAACACCAACAGAAAGAAGACCACTCAGCAGAACCCCAGACCCCTCCCTCCCCGCGCCCGCGCAGCGCGACCCCGCGGCGAAGCGCCACTAGCACACCGGACGGCACCGGCGCCGGCGAGCCTCGAACCGGGAGTCCGCCTGCTGCTGGCGATCGGCGCACAGCGCCCCGAGCTGCTGCTGACCGGCCAGGTCCTCGCCGAGCAGGGGCGCACCGTCACCGTGATGCTGGACGCCGGCTGGACGCGCGAGCAGCTTCAGCACGTCATCACAGGCCGCCCTCTGCCGAGCCCGGTCCGTACCACCGTCGGCGCGATCATCGCCGCCCGCCTCCGCGCGGCCCAGGCCTACCCACCGCCCGCCGCCGTGGCCGGCCACCACGACACGCCCGCGTGGGAGGACCCGCCCCCGCGATCAACCACCTCCTCCGCCGCGCGCACGGTGAGCGAGGCCCTGAACTACCGGGCCCTTGTCGAATGCGCCGGCTGCGGCGTGCCCGGAACCGCCCCCGGCGAGGGCCTGTGCCCGGCCTGCGTCGGCTGGCCGCCATGCCGCACCTGCCCGGGGCCGACTCCCCGCCGCGCCCGCCCCGACGGTGACGGGCGCTGCACCACGTGCGCCTCCACGTTCATCGACCACCTGGAAGGAAGCGCCCCGTGACGGACTCGCTCCGCACACCGCCGCAGACCGAAGCCGCGCACCACCAACGCCCCTTCACCCGCGACCCGGGCCGGTGGGCGAAGGCAAGCAGCCGCACCCTGCGCACCGGCCACGTCCGCGGCAGCACGTGCTCGGCCGCGTGCCAGCCCGTGATCGTGCACGAACGCATCTCGTGGGGCTGGCTCGCCTGGACCGTCCCCGGCGACGGCACGCTGCCCGAAGTCCCCCATCAGATCGGGGTGCTCACCCCGTCCGCGACCCGCCCCCAGCGCCTGGCGCTGCGCTGGCTGACCAGGCGCCCCGCCCAGCGCATCGCTCTCGACACCATCCCCGGTTCCCTGTGCTTCTCCGCCGCTGCCGTCGCGCTCATCAGCGCGATCGTCGGGCTGTTCGCCATGCGCCACGGCGTCCCCATCGACGTCGCGCTGCCGACGATGCTGCTCGCCCCGCTCCTCGCCGAGCACCTGCCCGGCCGGCTGGACACCCGGGCCGACGAGCTCGTCCGCAAGGTCGAAGGCGTCAACGCCTGCCGCTACCTGCAGCGCCTCGCCACCCTGCACACCTCGCTCGTCCAGGCCGCCGCAGGCAGCGACCGCTACGAGCTGCGCCGCTCGGCCGAGGTCGGCCACAACCTGCTGTGGGACGCCGCCCGCCTGCTCCAGACCCAAGACACCGGCTCGGCCTCCGAGGGCCTCATCACCCGTGAGCGGCTGATGCTCCAACTCGCCGACCAGGTCACGCAGATCATCGAGCGCGCCGCACGCGGGGTCGCCGCAGCCGATGCGGACCAGACCCGCGAGCCCGGGCGGCCACTGGGCCCGTACCCGCCGGGTTTCCGTCCGACGACGCCTGGCCCCACGTCCAGCACATCACCGCTGAAGGGAACTGTCCTCATGACCCAGCCTCAGCCCGATTCCAGCCAGGCCGCCCGCACCCCGGACGTCTACCTGCTCTTTGCGCACGAGCCGTACTACCCGGGCCCCGGCACCCAGGAGATCAACACCAGCGTGGTCGCCGCCGGCTCGTTGCGGCACCCGCAGGTGCGCCAGCCCGACGGCGTCCGGATCCACGACCTTCTCGTCCAGGGACGGCAGCCGGGCGAGATCATTCCGCTGGCCACCCTCACCCACGAGCTGAACGGCGGTGCCGACTGGCCCAAGGTCGGCGACTGGGAGGGTGTCACCACTGACCTGGTACAGCTCGTCCATGCAGGGCGGTGCGACGCTCTCAGCCTCGGCTTGTCCGACCTGGCGCGCGCCCTCCTGTGCACGGGGCCACACGGTCAGGTCCGCGCGTATGACGCCGCAGCCGACGACTTCGTCATCTACGGCTCTGCGGAACGCGCCGTGGTCCTGGACGAAGTCGGCATGTTCCTCACCGGCGTTGCGGCCGAGCGACCCTTCTGGCCAGGGGACAGCCTCCTGCCCCCGCTGGGCCAGCGTGCCTGAGCCCGGCTGCTGTCGTTGGGAGGTGACCATGTTCGGATACGAATCGCGCGCCGTCTGGGCAGATCTGCGGCGCCTGCTGCATCGCGTTGCAACCCCCTCCCTGGATGGATGTGCAGGTCAGCGCCCGGGTCATTCGGCGGTCGGGAGTCCGTGATCCTCAAGGAACGAACTGGTGGCGCTGATGGAGGCTGCGAGCGTCGCAGCAGCGGCGCGGGCTTGTGCGAAGTGACTCCCCCATGCGGCCGCGTGGTGAGGATCGACGGCGTCGGCGACGGCCAGGTCGACGAAGTCGTCGCTGCGGCCGGCGAGTTCCTGCAGCGCCTTCCAGGCTCGATAGCGGTCGTCGACCTCAAGCGCGTGCCGGGCGAGTTCCTCCAGCTGGCCCATGGGACTGTCGAGGGCAGCCCGGCCTTCGGCGAGCACCTTGCCCGTCTGCTGCACCGCCTGTGCCGGCAGGAGGCCTCCCGTGTCGTACCAATCCACGCGTTCGCGCGCGCGGCGCAGACCGGTAAGCCGGGCGCAACGCTGGGCCACATCCCACAGTGTGGCGTTGACCGTGGCCAGGAGGGCAGGTTCGTCGAGGTGTCCGGCCTTCACGACTTCGGCCCTCTGCAGGGCTGAACGCAGAGCTCTGGCTCGGCCGACCAGCCGCCAGGTCTCCTCGTCCAGATCGTCGAAGAGCACGTAGCGGTGGTGCAGCCGGGCGTAGACGTCCCGCTTGCCCAGGACGTAGTGGCGGTGCAGCCAGCCCCCCACCTTCTTGCCCCGCCCGGACGGCTCGGCATCCCACGGGAATGCGCCGATCGAGAGGGAAAAGGGTGCGGTGAGCTCCCGTACCAGGACGGAGCCGAGCAGCGGGTCCGCGGCGATCGGGATGCGCGCGGTGACCATGTCGGTCTTCTTCATCTGCGCGTACGGCAAAGGGCGCGCGTGGTACCGGCCCAGGAGTTCTTCCACGGCGGAGCCAGCGGTCCGCCGGGCGCGGGCCTCGTCCTGCTGGCGGGCGGAGGACCCCTGCCGGAACCGTGCGGCGGCCCGGCGCAGCGTGTGTGAGCGAGGCACCGGCTTTCCGGGCGGCGTATTGCGGGTCATGGGCAAGCTCCGTCGGCTACAGCGCGGGCAGCGGGTCGGTCTAGTCGGCGACGCCGAGGAGGAGCACGTGGTGCCCGACAGCCTCCGCGGTGCCGTCGGTGACCTTCTCGACGTCGAGGCGCAGCCGGATGCGTCCGGCGCCTTCGCCGTTGGCCGCGAGGTCGTGCTCCAGTTCGTCGTCGAGCCGGTCCAGGGCGGCCTCGGCCGCGGCGTAGTCGGCCAGGCCGCGGACGAGGACCTGGCGGGTAGTGGTGTCGCGAAGCTGATAACTGGGCATCGGGGAGCGTCCTCAGGCTGGTGGGGGTGATCAGGTGGTGGGGTCGGCGAGCCCCCGGGCCGCGTTCACTGCGCGGGACCAGACGTCGGGGCTGCCGCCGTGCTCGCGGGCGAGCGAGGCGGCGAGCCCTCGCACGTCGCCGCGCTCGCGCAGGGCGGCCAGGGCGATCTCCGCCCGCCGGTCGGCTTCCGAGCGGGTCGGCGCGGCCGTGGAGCGGTGCTTGAGTGTGTTGCGGACGACGTACTCCCAGGACCTCTGCGGACCGCCGTACTGCACGCTGAGCTCCGCGGCCAGACCCGGGTGGTAGCCGTCGCGCTCGATTGCCTCGGCGGCGTACTGCTCGGCGAGCTGCGTGGCCGTGAGCGGCTCACTGCCGGCGCGGGTGCTCAGCTCGGCCGCGAGAGCCCCCACGAGGGCGGAAGGCCGGCCGACTGGTGCCTCGGGCTGCGGCCCGGGATGGCGCCCGGCCTTGCCGAGCTTGTCCCCGGTGCGCTTGCGGTCGAAGTCCTGCAGGTCGCCGACACGGAAGCCGGGGATCATGCGGCCGGTAGGGCCCTCCACCGGCTCGGGGAGGGGCTTGGGGAAGTAGTCGGGGTTGTTGTTGAGGTACTTGCGGATCACCGAAGGCCCGCTGAAGTTCAGCAGCTCGGCGGCCTTGTTGATGGAGACGAGGGTCTCGGGGTCGAGTTCGTGCAGCTCCGGGTCGGCCCTGAGGACCTTGCTCGCCTTCTCCTGCTGGAACCACGTGTAGAAGGAGCGGAACTGCGTCTCGTCGTAGAAGTCGGTCCCCGCGATGCGCTCCTTCTCCGGGTGGCGGTGCTTCTCCGGCTGCTCGAGCCGGATCTTGTACCAGCGGGCCGCGGTGCCGACGCTGGCGCCGGTGAACTCGCGGATCCAGTCGCGGTTGACCACGGCACGGTCACCGATGAGGCGACGCTGCGGGTTCAGGGGCTTGGGCATTGCGTTCTCCGCTTCGGGGAGCGGTCCTATACTTGGGGCCTGCTCTTCTGTGTTCCTCCAGCACTTACGTGCCGGCGGGCGAGTCGAGTTGGTGAAGGTGGTCGGCGGGACGTTCGGCCGGGGTTGCCGCCCTGGGGCGACACTCTCGTGAGAGGGTGCCTTCCGCCGCCCACCGCATTTGCCGCTTATTTCGCGTAATTAATATGGCGCTCTTGATGGGCGGCTGTCAATCTCGCCGGCATCCAGAACCTGTCACGAACGCAACCGTCGGTGGGCGGCCCAACGACTCATCCGCACACTCCTGGCACGCGGCGCCCGCCACGTCGCCGTCCCGCTCTGCGCAGGCTGCGGCAAACCGGAACCGCTCCCGCAGCGCCGGGGTAGCCTTAGGGGCTGCGTCCGCTGCGACGCCAGCGACAGACCTGCGCCGGCTGCGGACGTGCACGAGTCGTCCGCTACACGGGCTGCAACGGAAGGTCTCTGCAGCAGTGGCCGGCCCACGGACGACGTCGACTGGATGCAGCGGATCTGCAATCACGTTGCCGAGGTCGACTCCACGATCACAGCAGAGACCGTCCGCCAGATCGTCACGACCAACGCACCGCGCAGGCCGCCTTGGCGCCATGTCCTGGCGGTCTGGGTCAGCAGATCCAGCGTGGGCACCAAGACGAGCAGACGCCGCGCGGCCAGCCGGTGAGCAGCGTCGACAGCGATCAGAGTCTTTCCGGAGCCGGTCGGACGACGTGCATTCTCAGCCCCTGCGGAGGAATACGGCCGCTGGTGGGGGCCTGGAGGTGCCTCACTACGCTGTCGGCTGCTTTGAGCTGGTGCGGGCGCAGCGTCATGGGAGCCATGGAAACCTACCTCACGATCGTCAGCACACCTTGTGCAATCGTGATCTTTGACGTGCTCGACACGTTCATCACGAGCTGACCGGCAGGCGTGGATGGGCGGCCTTATACCGCGATACGAAGGCACCCTCGCGCAGCCGCGGAGAGAGTCCATCCAGCTGACACACTGGCCCGGATCCGTCACGGGATGCCAGACGGACGCTGAAGCCCGCCCCGACGCTCGACCTATCCAGGGTTTGCTGCCGGGGCGGGGGTCTTGGGCGGCCGTGGACTAGTCGGCCGTGATGTCGTCGGTGGCCTTGGTCAGGAGTGCGGTGTTCGCGTCGGTGTCGTGGCTGAGCATGAGCGAGCGGCGGGGGAGACGGCCGAGCTGGTGGACCAGCTCGGCTGCTGCGGGGGTGGCGGCCGGGGTCAGTTCGAAGATGTCGGGGTAGCGGTCCTCGGTCGTGCGCGTGAAGACGTCCGATTCGGTCAGCGCGCGGTCGTTGTCGAAGAGCGTGGGGGACACCTGGGGGTTCACTGTGGGGAACAGCAGTCCGGCCGCGGTGGCTTGGGTGGCCAGGGTGAGGCCGAGCCAGGTGGAGAGCTGGTCGGGGAAGAACTGCGGTTTGAGTTCCTTGCCGGTGTCCTTCACCAAAGGCTCGCGGCGGCCGTCGCGCAGAGCCTCGGTCACGCTCGCGTGCTGAGTGGGGTGGAGCTGTTCGCCGGCGAGCACCCTTTCGCGCACCTGCTCGTATAGGCCCGTCGCATCGAGCAGACCGAGCCCGATGGCGGCGGCCGACGGCCAGGGCAGTACTTTGACCGAGCCGTCGGCCTCGGTGCGGGCGAACACCCGGTCGTTGGCGAGCAGCCCCCACCCGGCGCGGGCGAGGAGAAGGGCGGTGGTGGTCTTCCCGGCTCCCTTCTCACCGAGAGTGAGCACCGCGCGGCCGTCCTTGACGGCAGCGGAGGCGTGAAGGACGGTCCAGCCGTCGGCGAGGAGCTGGGCGCGTACGAGTTCGCGGGCGAGGCGGGCGGCGGCGACGGCGACGGGTTCGCAGTGTTCGCCGACGATGACGAGGTGGCGCCGGTCGGCGTGGTAGGCGAGGCGTTCTTCCGGCTGTACGGCGTAGGTGATGCCGTCCTGCCGTGACACGAGTGTGTGAGCGTTCGCGTAGTCGGTCTCGGTGAAGCCGTAGTCGCGGATGAGGGTGTGGACGTCCTCCATCCGGCCGGGGTCGACGTCGGCCAGGACCAGGCCGCCGCCGTCCTCGGCAGTGCCGCCATCCGTGGGGGCCTTAGCGGTGGTGGCGCTCCACCAGGAACCGAAATACCGGCGCGACCAGTCGGTGACCTCTTCCCTTTGGGAGGCGACCGTCACGGTGGCGGTGCCGGCGGTGATGCGGGTAGCAGTCAACGGCATGACGTTGCTCCTTCACGGTTGATCTTGCGGTAGGCGGCGCCCAACTTGGCGCGGGCGGCGATGAACTGGACGGTTTCCCGCTCGTTCAGGGTCAGGGGGGTGACGGTGGGCTGACCGGAGGTGATCTGCAACCGGATTCCGAGCCACACCCCGCCGCGGTTGACGGACAGCACGTCCGTGCCGTCCTCGACGGCCAGGAGCTTGCGCAGGGCAGAGACCACGGCTGCGGCGGGGCTGTTGCGCACGCGACCTATTCCGGTGTTGATCCGGCGCGGCCGCTCGCGGAGTTCGGCTGTGACGACTTCGAGCGGCACCGTGGCGGGACGTCCGCTGATGGTGGTCGAGGAGGCGCAGATGACGGCGCTGTCGCCGTGTTCGCCGATCACGTAGCCCTCCACGGTCTCGACCGGCACCCGGTGATGCTGCGCGAGGGCGAGACGGTAGCGGGCGGTGTCCGTGGCGGAGCCGATACCGAACACCTGGCGCGCGCGGGACAAGTCGGCGAAGTAGCGGGCCAGCACGTCGACCGGGTTGGTGACCATCACGACAACGCCCGGATAGCCGGTCAGGGTGTGAGCCCACTCGGCGACCACAGGGGCGTTGGCAACCAGTCCGGCCATGCGCACATCCGCGGTGCGGGTGTTGGTGAACTTTGCACGAGGGCAGATGACCAGCGCGTCAGCGTCGCCCATATCGGCACGTGTGGCGGTGAACACGCGAGCGCCGCCGACGAGTTGCCGGGCCTCTTCCAGGTCCGTCACCAGGCCGCACGCGGCCTCGGGGGCGCGGGAAGTGATCAGCAGACGGGTACACCAGGGTTCGGCGGCCAGGAGGGCGGCGACACTCTGGCCGACGGCGCCGGCGCCGATGACGCCGATCGTGTAGCGGCGGGTCATCGAACCGCCTCCCGGGTCACCGAGGCGAGCGCCAGGCGCCACACCGTGTCAGGATCGGTTCCGGCGGTCAGGTTGGCGCTGACGGAGTCCAGGACCGTGCACAGGGCCGTAGCGGCGTCGACGACCGCGCGCGCGTGTTCCGGCAGCGGCAGCGCGGCTGGGGCGGCGAGGTAGGTCGAGAGGATGTTGACGCTGTCCATCAGCCACGTGACCAGCAGCCGGCGCAGCCACATCCCGCGCTCGGCCCGGCTGCTGTGCCGAGCCTGATCCTGGGTGAAGGCGTCGATGCCCTCCACCACGGGGGCAGCGCGATGGACCGGCGCGGCCGTGAGCACGGTGAGGAGCGAGCGGGAGACGAGTTTCGCGGTGTCCTGGTGAGCGCCCCCGCGCGACAGGCCCGGGTCGATGAACACCGGGTGCTCGTCGGGACCGTCCGGAAACAGGACATGCTCGGGCTTCAGGTCGCCGTACACGACCAAACGGGGCCCCGGGGCCGGGGTGAGGCGGAGCTTCAGCAGCCGGGTCACCACAGCCGCGAGCACGGCCACCACGCCGCGGCGGGTGCGTTCGTCGAGTTGGCCGACGCCGAGCCTGCAGACGTAGGCGCGGCCGGAGATGCCGTTGAACTTCCGGCGGAAAGTGGTGTCGATGCCGCGTTCGGCGATCGGTGCCGCGTCGACCGCGGCAGCCACTGCAGGGGATTGGAGCGCTGCGAGGCCGCGTACGGCCCCGGTCATCAAGTCGGCGGTTCTGGCGGGTTCCTTGGTGATCAGGTCGAGCAGGCTTGGGCCGTTCACGGCTTCGGTGAACAGCACGCCGTGCCGGTAGCCAACGCAGCGTCCGACCCGAATCCCGGCGGTGTCCAGGGCGCGGAGCTGGGCAGCCTCGCGTGCCAGCAGCGACGTAGGCGACATCGCGTAGGCGGCTTGCGCCGCACGGACCCGGTCTCCGTCCCCGGCGACGCCCCGCAGCACGGAGACGAGGGAGAGACCAAGGACGGAGTTCTTCGCGAACATCTCCCGGCCGGCGAGGTGCACCCGGTGGACATAACTAGTGACCGACGGGACGCGAGCGCCGATCGTCACGGGCTCGCCGGGCCACTGCTCGGACGCCACGCGGCGTATCCGGTCGGCTAAGAGCTCAAACAGGGGTCCCGGTTCGGGCAGGACGTGCGGCATGTGGGGCCTCCTCAACGAGGGAGCGGGACAGGAGTTGTGCGCCGTCCCGTCTCATGAGGGCGGGCACGGGAGGGGGAGGCAGCAGTTGAACCGGTGGTCGGGCGGGAAGGGAAAACACCGTCTGGCCACCGGAGATCACCAGTCGGCGCCGCCGTAGGCGAGCAGGGCGAGGACGAAGGCAGTGACCGTGACGACGAAGAGGAGTTGCGCGGCGACCTGTCGCCAGCCGATCCGGGTTTTCCGCCGGCGACGCGGTGGCGGGGCGGCCTTCCCCTTCGCCCTGTCTAAGCCGTCAAGCGGCATCACTGGGGCACCCTCAGTTCTGCCCAGCAGCGCTTCCCCCACGGGCGGGCGGCGGGGCCAAGCCGGTCGTAACCCCAGCGCTCGCTCAGGGATTCGATGATGACCAGCCCTCGCCCACTCTGCTGCTCATCCTCCGGGGCACGCAGGTGAGGAAGACACTCGGGTGCGCGGTCGGTGACCGCGAGATAGACGCGCGCGTTGCTGGGCCGGTTGACGATGACCTGGACGAAGGGACCACACGCGTGCCGCACCGCGTTGGCGAACAGTTCTGCCATCACGAGTGCCGCGGACTCCGTCACCTCATCGGGGAGGTTCCATGCGGTGCACGCCGTGCGGGCCAGATCGCGGGCCAGGGGCGCCGTCTCCTCGGTACGGGTCCGGATTTCGCTGTAGCCGGGATACCCCTTCGCGCGGGGGCTGCTCGCCGTCATCGTCATGGATCACGCCTTGGTCCGAGGGCAGGGGAACCGCGCCGGCCCCCTCGGGGGTTGGGTGATGGGCCAGCGCGGCCGTCAACTGGCCGCCCAATGTCGATCACCGAACGGCCTGTAATCACTCAACTCCGGTGCGCGCAGCGGGGTAAGGGAGCAGAGTGGAGCCACGGTTGAACTGGTTGAACACAGCTCGGGGGTTGGAATGGGACGACGACCGCGCACGCCCAATACGGCTCTCGCGGACCTGATGCAGACGGAAACGATCGGAAACGCGCAGCTAGCGCGGCGCGTGAACGCCGTCGGGAAGGAACTCGGGGTCACGCTGCACTACGACAAGTCGAGCGTGTCGCAGTGGCTCGCCGGCAGCAGGCCGAAGCTGCAGGCCCTGCCCGCGATCCTTGAGGCGCTCTCGCGGCTCGCCGGACGACCAGTAACGTCCGCCGAAGTCGGCTGGGGGGACGACCCGGCCGAGGAGCGCGACGTTGTCTCAGGAGTGGTGGCGCTGAGCCGAGCAGACATGGACCCATCCCGCCGGAACGTGCTGACCGCGGGCATGTACGCGGCCACGCTGGTGGTCCCCACCTACGACGAGCTGACCGAAGAACTGGACCAGCGCGTGAAGGAGACCAGCGTGGGGCGCACTCTCCGGATCGGGATGAGTGATGTTGAGACCGTCACCAAGGTGACGGACAAGGTCGCCGAGATCCTGGACGAGATCGGCGCAGGTCACGCACGGCCGATGGCAGCGGCGTTCATCACTAACACGATTGGGGCGTATCTGCGCGCCGAGGCCTCGGAGGCAGTGCGCAACGCGATGCTTGCGGCCGTCGCTGACTTCGTCTACCTCACGGGGTGGATGGCGATGTACGAGACGAAGCAAGGGCTGGGCCAGAAGTACTACCGTTCCGCCCTCGATCTCGCGGCGGAAGGCGGAGACCACATCACCTACTGCCGGACCTTGCGCGGCATGTCCTTGCAGGCATCCCACCTCGGCTACGGAGAAGCGGCATTGAAGCTCGCGGATTCCGCAGCGGAAGCCGCGCCAGCATCCGGCCCGCGTCTCGTGGCGTTTTTGCGCGGTCAGCAGGCCGCGGCTGCGGCGATGACGGGCGACCGGACCACCGCCCTTTCCCGGCTCCGCGAGACGGAGACCGCGCTAGCCCAGGCCGACAATCGGCGGGACGCCGTGGGCGGATACGACGAGGCCGCCTACCACTTCCACGAGGCACACGTCAGGTGGTCACTCAAGGACGGACCAGGCAGCATCAAGGCCCTGCGCCGCTCGAACGCCGCCCGCAGCCCTCAGGAACGGCAGGGCCGTGTGCACTGCCTCGGAGTGATCGCCGAGCGGCAGATGGCCATGCGCCACGTGGAGGCAGCCTGTGCTACATGGGCTGAGTTCCTCGACGAACACCAGATGATCAGTTCCGCGCGCGGGGACGAGCACCTGCGGAAACTGCGCGCGCAGCTCAAGCCGTACTCCTCATTGCCCGTCGCACGGACCCTGGGCGAACGGGCCCGCGAGGTCGCCAGGCTCAAGGCAGCCTGACCTCGACCGGGGCGTCGAATCGGCCCAGCGTGCGTCCATGGCCCAGCCACCCCTTCACCCTTGCCTCCGACGAGGTCGATCGGCTCGTTGCTACGCTCCGC